>NZ_JAUBPI010000120.1:0-8664 GCF_036700645.1 Microcoleus sp. S36b_A4
GAGCGGAATGAAGCGAAAGTTTCACGTTCCGTTCTGAAGGAGAGGTAGGGGTGGCAACGCCCCTATCGACTCTAACCCACCACAATCATCGCTGCTACTGTGACTGCTGTAGTCGCTACTGGTACAGTAATCAATGCTGTTACTGCTGTACTCGCCACCCCCACCGTAATAGTTGTGGCTGTTACTGCTGTAATTGCGATAGTTACTGCTGTAATTGGGACTGTGACTGCCGTAATTGCGATTGTTACTGCTGTAATTGCGCGGATAACGGCGGTGGCGGTAACGAGATATCCGAGAAAATAAGCTGCTAAATATCCTGAAGATAATGAAGCAAGGTATAAATGCTATGAACGCTGTGAATAACAACCCAAGTAAGCCATAAATTAAATTCGATGAATCTTCACCTGTGGATGTACTATTACTAATAACTGGCGGTTGACTAGGTATTGGTGACGGTTTCACCCCTTGAGATGGTACGATTGGAGCCAAAGGCAGCGTGGTTTGAGATTGAGCATTTACCATCGGAGTTTGTAAAACATTTACTAACGCCTTTGTCCCGGCTAATGTACCCCCGTCAAAGTCCTGCTGTTTAAATCGGGGCGTAATTTCGGTTTTAATAATTCCCACTACCTTCGCATCGGGTAAAATGCTTTGAATGCCCGAACCTGTTTCAATTTGAACGCGGCGTTCCCCCGACGAAATCAACAATAAAAATCCGTTATTTTTACCTTTTTTGCCAATCCCCCAAAAGTTAAATAATTCTGTAGCAAATGCTTTTGGTGTCGCAGATGGTTTAGTATCAGGCACTGTCACAACAGCGATTTCTGAGCCGTTTTTCGCCTCTAAATCCGAAATCATTTGATTTAGCTGAGTTTCGGTGCTGTCGCTGAGAATGTTTGCCTTGTCCGTTACCCAAGTGTTATTTACTTGACGGGGATTCGGTACTTCTTGTACTGTTATAGCTTGGCTTGTTAGAGGAAATGCAATTGCCGAAAAGCATAGCAAACTGGCCCAGATTATTTGTTTATTGCTAAATTGTAACTGCATCGCTTCAGTCTCCTGAATAACTGCTAGTCTGAAATTGACATATATCTGTCCGCCTAATTACAATTAAATAACCAGCTTACTGTCATGTCAATTCATATTATTCAGAAGTTGGATTCATAAAAATCATAATTTTAGGTGCGCCATAAGCACCTTACATTTATAGTCATGGACGCACGGGTAGCGAGAAACCGGGTTTTTAACCAAAATAATTGCTGAAAACCGTCAATCTCGGTTCAAAAACCCGGTTTCTGAGTGGGCGAGTGCGAGTGCTAACTAATTTAGATATTTTTAAGGAGAGGTAACTGGTGGCATAAAATTGCTGCTGCCTTTATAACCGGATAAAATAGCCAGTTTTTCCAAAGATTGCCTGCCCGTGTAATATTTTCCCCGAATTTCCCAAGTGGGATAAGCTTTAATATTGGCAGCTTTGCACAAATCCGGTTGAGAATCTTTGCCTCTGGGGTCGCACTCAATGTAAGTAATTGCGGTAAATGCTTCTTTGCCGAAAAGTTCTTGTTGCGTGTGACAGTGAGGGCACCAGTAAGCACCGTACATTCTAGCTTTGATGGTCTGCAAATGGGTTGCTAAAGCGATTTGATCCGGCACGGATTCACTGCGAATAGGTGGCGCTTCTTGTTCAGTAACAGGCTTTGCGACAGGGGGAGGAGGAGGGAGGGTTTGTGCTAATTTTTGAGTAGATTTGTTGCTGAAACTGAACTGTGCAATTCTTCCGTCTGCTTTGGTAGTGACGAAAATCCCCAAAGTCAGGAAAATGCCGATCGCACAAAAGTTGAATTTGCTTGCTCTCATCTTGGATTTCATCTTGGATTTACTAGGATTTCGCGAGCTTGATTCATAGCCTCTACAGCATTGTTTACCACAAAGATGTTAAATTGTGCTAAACCTTTAAAAAAAAGTTGACTTTCGGCGCTGTAATTTAACAATATAACTTGTTTGTTAGCTTTGAGGGCGAGGGCAATTTCCGAAGCAGTGCCCGTGCCCATACCGCAGGCAATTATTACATCTGAAGAAAGAACGTTAATGTTATTTCTGGCGTTTCCCATATCGGTGACAATGGCAATATCTACAGCTTCAGAAATGCCGCGAGTGTCATTTCCCGGAAGGATGCCGACTGTTAAACCGTTAGCTGATTTTGCTCCTTTGTTGGCGGCATCCATGACGCCGACATTTCTGCCGCCAGTTAGCAATATCCATCCTGCTTCCGCGATGAGTTGTCCCAGTTGATAGGCGTTTTCTAAGTCGGTTGATGTGGCACTATCGCCCGGGCCCATAATGCCAATGATAATTTTTTTCATAGTTTTGGGGTGAATATGGTGTTATTAATACTTGCTAGTTTGTTTTCACACTATCTACTCTGGAGATGGGTGAAAAATGGATCTCGCTCTTTTTTAACTGCAGATGGACGCAGATTAACGCGGATGCAAGAAGGGATCTCGCTCTTTTGATTGTAAAACGGGCGATCGCACCCTATTTCTTTTGGGGAAATTCTACCAATTCTGATTCCTTAAGACGTTGCGATAATAGGCAATCTTCAAAGCTGAAAGATTCTGAGTCTAGAAAACTAGCGATCGCCATTTCGATTGCAGCTTCCAGAGAACATTCTAGCTGCGTAGCTTTTTCCATCAGGGCGACTTTCACATAGTCCGGCAAATGGGTCATCAGCGAATGAATAGCTTCTGGTGGTAAGTGTTGGATATTGAGGATCTGAGTCATTGTTCTCTGGGGATTTTAACGTTGTAGGGAGGATTTGTAGCTTGAAGGATGAGGGTTTATAATTCCTATAATAACCCTGGTTTTTGCCATAGGTTGATGGTAACAAAAGCGATCCTTACATCATCTGGATCGTAGCGATAGAGCCAGCCCCAGAGGAAGGCTTTGTGATTACCTCGCAGTCGATCTCGGAGGTTCTTGGCTTTGCCGATGTAGAGTAATCCTTGAATGCGATGTTGAAAGGCGTACAAACCAACTCTAGGAGGAATTGTGTCGAAGTCGTGGCCCAGGGGATGGCACCGATCGAAGGCGGTAAAGGCGAGAGTGTCGAGAATTTGGCGGGCTTCTTGCTGGATGGGGTTGGTCATGGAAATTGCCAGATGCAAGCAGTTATTTCATCCTAGACAACTGGCTGCTGATTTTTTGCATCCCAGTAGAACAAAAACAAAACTATGATGGGCAATGCAGCAAGAATATTCGCAACGCACTCATAGATTAATGCGACTCCAAAGTTCTCTTCTTGTCCAATCAATGATAGCGGTAGATACAAAATAAAAGACACGATCGTCGAAGCAATAAACAATCCAAGATAGGTCAGAATTATCGTCCAAAATATCTTATCTCTTTTCCCTTGAGTCAAATTCGCACTAACTTTTTGAGCCTTCGATCCTTCTACACCTTCCAGCACCACAGCGGCATCAATTAGTGCATAGCGCAATGCCAAAATGACACCTGGAACGATGAAAAGAATTAAACCACCTAGCACAATCAATCCAGTGACAAAACGAGTTCCGAACATCTTGAAACACTTTCGTCCTGCGTGGGTCATGGACTCACGATAAGTTGGATTAAGTCCCCGCTTCAACTTAGCAAGTGCATGAAGTAATGCACCCACATAGAGCGTACCAAAAGAGCCTTCAATGAATTGCGACACTCGCAATTCTTGCATGGTTATACGCAACTCGTCTCCGCCAGTCATTTCTGGAAAAACGTACAGGCGCAAATATATCAACAGAATTGACCCCGGCAACCATACTGTTAGCACTATCAAACTAAACAGCACAAAGTTTGAGGCGAACAATCCAATAGCTTCACGGATTTTTTGAATCATAAAGTCTAGGGTCTACATTATGAATAAATTTTTATATTAGAATTTAAATGTAGAGGTGCTTTCACAATAGCTTGTAAGTGTTATTTTGTCAAGTAAATAAACTGAGTTGGTGGCGATCGTTGAGCGCTTTAATCTTCACTGCTACTGTTTCTTTGCATTCACTTGGGTGTTTCTGCCTCGCGCTTTTTATCTCTCTGCTTCACGATTCATATCAAGTGTAAATTTGGTTTCGCGAGCGTTCAACCTAACCTACACTTGATATTGGCGAACTTATCAAAAAATCTCCCCAACAATCATCCCCGCCAATATGACAAAACCCACCCAAACATTTTGGCGAAAGATTTGACCGTAAACAAGCTTTGGAATATCCGCATTCCGCAGTTGACTGTACTGCAAAAACCACAAAATCGCCGCCGCACCAATTGCCATCCAAAAACCAATGTGCAAGTGCAGATTAATTCCCATTGCTGCTAACAAACCGACAGTACCAACAAAGAAAAAACCCACAGCATTAGCAGCATTATTCCCGAAAAATATCGCGCTGGAATTCACACCCAAACGCAAATCGTCTTCCCGATCGCTCATCGCATAAACTGTATCAAATCCTAACGTCCACAGTACGACTGCACCCCACAGCAACCAAGTCGCTAATTCTAGTTCTCCCACGGCGGCGCTCCAACTAATTAAAACTGCAAAACCCCAGGCAATTGATAACACTAATTGTGGCACTGGGAAGAATCTTTTTGCTAGGGGATAGCAGATAATTACTGGTACGGCGGCCACGCACAGCCAGAAGCTTAAAGGATTGAGATAAAAAGCGAGAATCGCCGCGCAAGCAAAGGAAATTAATGCAACTCCTATCCCAGTTTGCACGGTGAGGGCGCGGGATGCTAGGGGGCGCGATCGCGTTCTTTCTACTTCGGGATCGATATCGCGATCCCACAAGTCGTTGATGACACATCCAGCCGCACTCGTGGCTAAGGTACCCAACACAATCACGCCCACCAATGCTACGGGCGGCCTCCCGTCTGCTGCTAAAAAGACGGCCCAGAGGGCTGGAATCATTAAAATCAGCCTTCCTGCTGGTTTGTCCCATCTCAAAAGCCTCACGACGGTTAGCAATGTGGATTCGGGTTGGCGATCGGGCTCTGTAAGCATTTTAATTTTAGATTGGAGATTTTTAATATTTTAAGCCGATGACTCAGTAAATTCATGGAATAATTAAAAATATCTGTCAACCCCGATACACTCCAATGGTTAATTCACTTGCTTCTGCGGAGTCAAATCGCATTATTGCTGCTATTGATATGGGTACTAACTCGTTTCACATGGTGGTGGCGCGGATCGATCCGAAATTTCCCGCGTTTACGATTATTGCTAGAGAAAAAGATACGGTTCGGTTGGGCGATTGTGAGGTTAAGACAGGGCGCTTGAAATCCGAGGTTATGGAAAGGGCTCTTGCCACTCTGCGCCGTTTTCAAGATATTGCTAAAACTTTCAATGTCGAACAAATTATTGCTGTGGCTACGAGTGCGGTTCGGGAAGCCCCTAACGGGCGGGATTTTCTCCAACAAGTCGCTGAAGAATTAGACCTGAATGTAAGTTTAATTTCCGGTCAGGAAGAAGCGCGGAGAATTTATCTCGGCGTACTTTCGGGAATGGAGTTTAACAATCAGTCCCAGGTAATTATTGATATTGGAGGCGGTTCTACTGAGTTGATTTTAGGAGATAGTTCAGAACCTCGCTGTCTCACCAGTACAAAAATTGGTGCTGTTCGCCTAACAGGACAATTTGTCAAAACTGACCCAATTAGCAAGGAGGAGTTTGCTTATTTGCAAGCTTATATTCGGATTTCGCTAGAAAGACCGATCGACGAATTGCGCTCCCAATTCCATGCTGGCGAACCTTTGCGCTTGATTGGCACTGCTGGAACCATCGAAACTCTGGCCACAATTAACGCTCGCGAAAAGTTGGGAACAGTGCCGAGTCCCCTAGCCGGATATCAGTTAAGTTTAAAAGATTTGCGCGATTTAGTCAATCGCTTTCGCAAACTTTCTTATGCCGAAAGGTTGGCAATTCCGGGAATGTCGGACAAGCGGGCCGAAATTATTCTGGCAGGCGCTTTGATTTTGCAGGAAGCGATGACATTATTAGGAATGGAATTTCTTACTGTTTGCGATCGGTCTCTGAGAGAAGGCGTAATTGTTGACTGGATGCTGGCGCACGGTTTAATTGAAAACCGCTTACGCTATCAAGGTTCAATCCGCCAGCGTAGCATTCTCCACATGGCTAACAAATATCAAGTCAATTTAGAACAAAGCGAAAGAACCGCAGCATTTACTCTCAATTTCTTCGACCAAACTCAAGGAATTCTACACCACTGGGGAAGCGAAGAACGCGAGTTGCTGTGGGCTGCGGCAATTCTACACAACTGCGGTTTATACGTCAGCCATTCAGCGCACCACAAGCATTCTTACTATTTAATTCGCAATGGTGAGTTATTGGGCTACACTGAAACAGAGATTGAAGTCATTGCCAATTTAGCTCGCTATCACCGGAAAAATCCTCCTAAAAAGAAGCACGAAAATTTTATTGTTCTTTCAAAAAAATACCGGGAACTCGTCAGTAAATTGCATCCTTTTATGCGGTTAGCTGTGGCTTTAGACAGGCGACAGATTGGCGCAATTTCTGATTTTAAGTGCGAATATCGCCCAGAAGTGAGAGAGTTTCACTTGCGCCTACAACCGCTCAATCGCGAAGACAATTGCGCTCTAGAAATGTGGAGTTTGGATTATAAAAAGCCGTGTTTTGAATATGAGTACAATCTCAAATTAGTGGCAACTTTGGAACCGAATCTGGTTCCGGTTTAAATACAAAGCCGAGCCTGGAAACGAGAGACTGTAGGGTGCGTACTTCGCACCCTACAGTTTCAACTTAACCCTAAGTCTATTACCAATATTGTGTTTGACTCCATACTCCTCGCGATCGCCCTAGCCTGCCTTCTGAAGGCAGGGTGGATTAATTTTAGAGAGGATAAATCAATGCGATATGACTATTTGCTGACGCTATACGAAAGATTTAATTAGTGTCTCATATCATGTCCGGTCGAGCGATCGCGATTTTTGTAGGGGCGGCTTCACCAACAATACCTGCAAATAATTGACAATCTCAAAAACCCGCCCCGACCCGGATATTATCGTTAATCGATCGGACATGATATTAGGGATCATTCTGATACAACCGGATTTGATATTATCTACAAACCAGGTAGCCCAATTACTGTAAAATCCTGTTGAGTGATGAGATTAGCTGGCACGCCTTTGAGGCTAGCTAAGATTTGATCTGTGTTGGCAATTTTGATAAAAGTTGTAGTGTTTTCTTGAACTATGCTGAGTCGATCGACCGTTAACCCTCCCGTCAAAATTAATAAATCTTCACCTTGCGTAAAATCAGCAATTACATCGTGGCCTTCTCCCGCAGTCAAGAAAAAGTAATCGCGCCCGCTTCCCCCTTCCAGCGTATCGTTTCCGAAGTCTCGCATCAACCAGTCGTCGCCCATTCCCCCAATCAAAGTATCATCACCCTTGCCGCCGTACAGAGTATCGTTACCGTCACCACCACACAATTGATCGACATCTTGATTACCACAAATTAAATCATTCCCGCTGCCACCGCACAAATAATCTTTTTGATTGCTAGCATCTGTCGCGATATTGTCAATATCTCCGAAAATTGTATCCTCGCCATCGCCACCGCAGATGCTGTCATTTCCCAAATCTCCAAACAGCAAATCATTGCCAGAATCGCCGCAAATTATATCGTTATCTTTGCCACCGTGTAAGGTATCATTGTCTTCGCCCCCAGCAAGAGTATCTTCGCTTTCTTGTCCGTATAAAACGTCGTTGCCGTTATTGCCAAAAAGCAAATCTTTTCCTGTCAAGTCACCGTCAGACGCATCAGAAGTGCCACCAAATAAACTGTCATTACCTTCATCGCCAAGTAGGGTATCGTTGCCTTTGTCGCCCCAAACTACGTCATTATCTTTGCCTGCGATCGCCACATCATGATCTTTACCCGCATAAATAATGTCATTCCCAGCGTGGCCGACGATATAGTCGTTATTTTCGTTGCCAAATATGGTGTCGCTGTCTGCATCCGCGCCTACAGTAACTGGGCTAGCAAGGCCACCGTAAATATTGTCGTTGCCGAGAAAGCCATTTAGCAAGTCGCTGCTATTAAAACCGTTGATGATGTCATTAATATCGCTGCCGGTTAGAGTATCTTTACCGTCTGTACCGTTGAGGATATTTTCAGGGATATTCGGGCCGGGAATGGAAGTGCGATCGGGTAAAGTGATTCGATCGCACATACAGTCTTCCGAAGCAGCAGGAATTAGCGCAGGTGTGGGGGTTTCGCTTGTTGGAGATGTGGTTGGGGCGATCGAATTCTGATTGGCGATCGGCGTTTCCCCAGGTATAGCCGTCGGAATTGGTGTCGCAGTCGGAATTGGCGTTGGAATTGGTGTCGGAGTTTCCGTAGATATCGGAATTGGCGTCGGAATTGGTGTCGGAATTGGAGTTTCCGCAGGTGTCGGAATTGGTGTTGGAATTGGTGTCGGTGTCGGAATTGGCGTCGGAATTGGTGTCGGAGTTTCCGCAGGAATTGGCGTCGGAATTGGTGTCGGAATTGGTGTCGGAGTTGGAGTTTCCGCAGGTGTCGGAATTGGTGTTGGAATTGGTGTCGGTGTCGGAATTGGCGTCGGAATTGGTGTCGGA
>NZ_JAUBPI010000120.1:8764-14766 GCF_036700645.1 Microcoleus sp. S36b_A4
GTTTCCGCAGGAATTGGCGTCGGAAGTGGAGTTTCCGCAGGCGTCGGCGTCGGTGTCGGAATTGGCGTCGGAGTTGGAGTTGGCGTCGGAGTTTCCGCAGGTGTCGCTGTCGGAATTGGAGTTTCCGCAGTCGTCGGAGTTGGAGTTGGCGTCGGAGTTGGAGTTGGCGTCGGAGTTTCCGCAGGTGTCGGCGTCGGAGTCGGAATTGGCGTCGCTGTCGGAATTAGAGTTTCCGCAGGCGTCGGAATTGGTGTCGGAATTGGAGTTTCCGCAAGCGTCGGCGTCGGTGTGGGAATTGGCGTCGGAATTGGAGTTTCCGCAAGCGTCGGCGTCGGTGTCGGAATTGGCGTCGGAGTTTCCGCAGGTGTCGCTGTCGGAATTGGCGTCGGAGTTGGCGTCGGAGTCGGAATTGGCGTCGGAGTTGGCGTCGGAGTTTCAGCAGGCGTCGGAGTCGGAGTTGGCGTCGGAGTTTCAGCAGGTATCGGAGTCGGAGTTGGAGTTGTATCTACAATAGTCAAAACAGCACTATAAATCCCTCCTAAATCAGATCCGTTAGTGGGATTGTTCAGAGTCAAATTAACAGTTTCATCCTCTTCTATTGCCGCATCATCAACAATTGGAATCGTGAAAATTTGAGTAGTTTCTCCAATGCCAAAATTTAATGTTCCCGATGTGTGGTTATAGTCGTTGCCAGCATTAGCAGTGCCATTACTGGTACTGTAACTGACAGCAGTTACATTAGTAGCATCAGTGCGAGTAACAGTAATTGTGGCAAATTGACCGTTTTCATTAACGCTGTAATTTGCAGCACTAAAGTTAAATGTGCCTGGATTGGTGAGATTGATAATGAACGCTTGGGTGTCAGAAGTATCGAGTCCTTCGTTCTCTATACCGCCATTATCTCTCAGGTTTAGAGTGATATTAGCACTGCCGATCGCCCCCGGCACCGGTGTAAAGGTTAGCGTCCCCACCGAGTCGATCGCAGGTTGTACACTAAACAAAGCAGCATTATCATTCCCTACCACTTGAAAAGCCACTGTTTGTCCTGATTCGTTGGCAGGGCCTGGAGAAATCGCAGTCGCCCATCCGGGGATGGTTTGTGGCCCCGAATTGCTGCTGAGAGTGCGATCGACTCCTTTGACAAACGAAGGTGGATCGTTGACTGGATTAACTGCGATCGAACTTGTTAAACTATTAGTGCTAAACGGCGTTGTTGCCCCGGTAACAGAAGCATTGACGCCCGCAGTACCGTTACCCACTCCGTTACTTCCATCCCACGCCCGAAAAGTAATTGTTGGTTCGCTTCCAGGGGTACTGTAATAGTCTGGGTTGGGTAGAAAGCGGACTTTCGCAGGCGTTTGCAGGGAAACCCGCGTCAGGTTGATGTTAGCTTGCGCCGAGGTAGTGCCGTCACCGAGGAATAGAAAATTAGGATTTTCGTAAGGATCTATCAAGCCGCTAAATCCTGAATAATCGCGCAGCGGGCCGTTTAGTATGATACCGCTGCCATTGGAAAGAAAGTAATTGTCACCTTGAACTCTGAGAGTGTAGTCAGTTGCAATATTGGTGTTATAACCAACATTCTCTGCTGGAACAAATAAGCCGTTGGTTTGTCCGCCTGGGTTGGGAGTAATGCCGTCGCCTTGTGCGAAGATATTGCCAGAGTTTTCAGATAGCCGCTGGAAACCGATTTCAATGGCTTTGCGATCGCTAGTAACGGCAACAATGCTAAAACCCGCCCGATCTTGATTAGTGCGGGATTCCGAGATAATTTGCAGATTAAAAGACAAGCTAAAGCCTGTAGTGCGATCGAGCAGAGGAAATGACGAATTTAAAGGATTATTTGTATAGCCAGCATAGATGCTATTAGCCGTAGTGCTGTTTAAATTAACTCCATTACCGCTAAAAAATTCTGAAGCTGGAGCGGTAGGAGAAGCAAAATTTGAGTTAGTCAAAGACAGCCAATTTTGAGAACTGGGAGTGTTACCAAGTAAGCCATTATAAAGAGGAGTCGGGCCGAGCACGGTTGCTGAACTTTCCGACACTGTGCCGAAATTTGTCCAAGTATTGCCGTCTGTTGAAAATTGCCAGTTACCGTTAGTATTGTCTGCCGTGGTGACTGCGACACCCAAAGGATCGCCATTAGCGTCACTTCCTAACTCGCTAGTGAGGTTAAAAATACTAAAGCCTGTGTTAGCAGCGCTGGGTATATCTTCATTAATTGCGATCGGCGGATTAACATTAGGAGTTGCCAAATTCGGAGCGATGTTAACCTGCGGGTTGCGGAGACTGTTAATATAAATAGTGTTGATTCCGCCGTTGGGCAAACCCAACGAGCCAGGACTATTTACAGCATAATTAGCAGTTTTGTTCACCCCGCCAATAGCGCTGAAAAACTCGACAATACCCCCGTTACTTGGTGCTGGAATTTGCACCTTAGCTGCACTCCCAAAGGCTCCGTGTGTCCCCGATGTCCTCCAGGCGATCGAATCTACTGTATCTGTATTTGTAGTGCTAGCATTATCAACATAAACAACATCTGAAGCCGCGAAGTCCCCATGAAAATTTCCGGCTGGGAGTAGCTTTGTCAAAAATCCACCTTGGGGACTCAATCGAATGTTCCAATCATTGTTTGTTCCCGATGGTATGGGGTTGTAGGCAATCTCTTGATCAGCAGGCGAACCGCCAACCGTAAGTATTGTCCCTGTTTTAAACACAGGAGCAATACTTGCCATATTAGTAAATCGATAAGCTGAATATTTAACTGCTGTTGCCTCAGTTGAGTCGCCTACAAAATAGCTCTGAAGCTGAGTTGCACTTACATCTTCTGTGAGCAGTAACTCTACATACTCGTTGCCTGTAATGTTTCCAGTAGCGCGCCGGAATTCGTTAATAATTATCTGTCCCATCTAGATGCACCTAAATTTGAGATGATTATGTATTAGCGGTCAACTACTATCAATTTTTTACATTAAAATTTTATTTACGTAAATACACTGTCAGTAGTTTCTCCGTACAGTGGCTTGTTTAAGTCATTTTTATTACTAAAATAATATCTGGAGTGCTGACCAGTGTCAAGCAAAAGCTTGGATTATTGTCGATCGCACTCCCGGACGCAAAACGTGATTTGATACACTACTCATAGCGGCAAGCTATACGCTGTGAACCCTACATAATTAACTAAGGTGCGTACTCCGCACCTTAGTTAATTAATTTGTGCTTACCCGAAGATGGTAAAATCATTCACACCGATCGCACTAGCTTGCACTCCATTCAAAGCAGCCAACAGTTGACCGTTCTCACCAATCCTGATGAAAGCTGCATTAGCATTTTGGGTAATACTAAGTTGAGCAAAAGTTAGACCACCCGCTAACACCAGCAAATCTTCACCTTTTGTGAAATCAGTAATTATATCGCTGCCTTCACCTGCTGTTAAAACAAAGCGATCGCGCCCAATGCCACCGCTGAGAATATCATTGCCCAAACCGCCAATCAAACAATCGTCGCCTTTACCGCCATAGAGAGTATCGTTACCCTGCTCGCCGCATAGCTTGTCACTACCGCCGTTGCCAAACATCAAATCATTGCCAGCACCACCGCACAGGGAATCAGGCTCGCCGTTAAAGTCGATCGCACTGTCTCCGAAAATAGTATCGTCCCCGTCGTCGCCGCAAATGCTATCACTGCCGCGATCGCCCAACAGCCGATCGTTGCCAGTACCCCCCACCACAACGTCATTGCCCTTGCCGCCATAAACAGTATCATTGCCCTCGCCGCCGCTTAGAGTATCCGCAGCATCTCCCCCGTTCAAGAAGTCGTTACCAGCACCGCCAAACAGCAAATCGCGTCCAGTCGAGTCAGGGCTAAACGGGTCAAAACTGCCTCCAAACAAGCAGTCGTTACCCTGAGCTCCAACGAGAGTGTCATTGCCTTTGTCGCCCCCAATCAAGTCATCGTCTTTGCCGCCGATCGCCACATCATCGCCCTTACCCCCGAAAATGCGATCGTCGCCGCCGGCGCCGTTGAGGTAATCATTGCCATTGCCCCCAAACAGCAAGTCTTTGTCTGCATTGGGACCAAGGGGGATATTGCTGGGCAGTCCCCCGTAAATATTGTCGTTGCCTTTTTGGCCAAGCAGAATGTCGTCGCCGTTGAAACCGCTGATAACGTCGTTGAGATTGCTGCCGATGAGGAAGTCGTCGCCGTCAGTGCCATTGAAAGTGCGATCGACAGAATTCGGGCCCGGAATCGAACCGATCGCGGGTAGGGTAATCTGTTCGCAAATGCAATCGGTATCCCCGCCGCGAACGCTGTCAGAGTCAACAGGAATTCCTGCTGGAGTAGGTGTCGGAGTTCCCGTGGGAGTCGGAGTTCCCGTGGGAGTCGGAGTCGGAATTTCCGTTGGCGTTGGAGTTTCCGTGGGAGTCGGAGTTCCCGTGGGAGTCGGAGTTCCCGTGGGAGTCGGAGTTCCCGTGGGAGTCGGAGTCGGAATTTCCGTTGGCGTTGGAGTTTCCGTGGGAGTCGGAGTTCCCGTGGGAGTCGGAGTTTCCGTGGGAGTCGGAGTTTCCGTGGGAGTCGGAGTCGGAATTTCCGTTGGCGTTGGAGTTCCCGTCGGAGTCGGAGTTTCCGTGGGAGTCGGAGTCGGAATTTCGGTTGGCGTTGGAGTTCCCGTTGGCGTCGGAGTTCCCGTGGGAGTCGGAGTTTCCGTGGGAGTCGGAGTCGGAATTTCGGTTGGCGTTGGAGTTCCCGTGGGAGTCGGAGTTTCCGTGGGAGTCGGAGTTTCCGTGGGAGTCGGAGTCGGAATTTCCGTTGGCGTTGGAGTTCCCGTTGGCGTCGGAGTTCCCGTGGGAGTTGGAGTTCCCGTCGGAGTCGGCGTCGGAGTCGGAGTCGGCGTCGGAGTCGGCGTCGGAGTTGGAGTTTCCGTGGGAGTTGGAGTTTCTGTGGGAGTCGGAGTTTCCGTCGGAGTTTCCGTCGGAGTCGGAGTCGGAGTTTCCGTCGAAGTCGGAGTCGGAGTTTCCGTAGGAGTCGGCGTCGGAGTTTCCGTAGGTGTCGGAGTTTCCGTAGGTGTCGGAGTGGGAGTTGGAGTGGGAGTTGGAGTCGGAGTGGGAGTTGGAGTCGGAGTCGGAGTCGGAGTTGGAGTTGGAGTCGGAGTCGGAGTCGGAGTCGGAGGGTTATTGACAACAATGCTTGCCGTGACGATCGCAGAATCAGCTTTCCCGTCATTAGCTTTGTAGGTAAAAGAGTCTGTCCCTGCAAAACCAGCATTCGGAGTGTAACTGAAGGAACCGTCTTGGTTGAGGGCGATCGACCCTGTAGCCGGATTTGTCACCAGAATCGCCGTCAGCGGGTCGTTTTCCGGGTCTGTATCGTTGATTAAGACTCCCAAACCAGTCACGTTGAGACTCGTATTAAAAGCAGTAGTATAGCTGTCAGAATTGGCTACAGGCGGGTTATTGTTGACGTTTACAGTCACGGTAGCCGGTTCCGAGCTAACTATTCCGTCGCTGACTGTGTAGGTAAATGTGTCTGTTCCAGAAAAGCCAGCGTTAGGAGTATAAGTGAAAGAACCGTCTTTGTTGAGGGCGATCGACCCTTGAGTCGGGTTGGCGGCCACCGCAGCACTCAACGTGTCCAAATCTGGGTCGGAGTCGTTGCCTAAAACTCCGGGCACGGCAATGCTGAGGGCTTTTCCCGCACTGGTACTGTAGGTGTCTGGTTGTGCTGTGGGCGGAAAGTTAGTAACGTTGATATTCACCGTAGCGGGGAGAGTTGCAGCGCCGTCGCTAACGCTGTAGGTGAAGGTATCTATGCCGGAAAAGCCGGCTTTGGGAGTATAAGTGAAGTCGCCACTTTTGTTTAATGAGATCGTACCGTTGAGCGGGGCTGTAACTAAGGCGGCACTCAACGTGTCCAAATCTGGGTCGGAGTCGTTGCCTAAGACTCCGGGCACGGCAATGCTGAGAACTTTGTCGTGCAAGATGCTGTAGTTGTCAGCTTGTACG
>NZ_JAUBPI010000120.1:14866-16524 GCF_036700645.1 Microcoleus sp. S36b_A4
CACTTTTGTTTAATGAGATCGTACCGTTGAGCGGGGCTGTAACTAAGGCGGCACTCAACGTGTCCAAATCTGGGTCGGAGTCGTTGCCTAAGACTCCGGGCACGGCAATGCTGAGAACTTTGTCGTGCAAGATGCTGTAGTTGTCATTGACCCCCACCGGGAAATTATTAACCGAGATGGGGCCGAGAGTAAAAGTGGAACTTGCTTGATCCGTGGCGTCTCCGAAAAATAGGAAGTTTGGCTGGGTGTAGGGATTGAAGGGTAAAGCTGGCTGGCTGGTTGCTGGATTAAATGCTCCGTAGTTCCGCAGCGACTGATTTGTCAACAATGCTGTGCCGCCAGCAAACAGGCTGTAAGTGGTGCCTTGAACGACCAGTTTGTAGTCTGTAGGATTACTGATGTTAAAAGCTACATTTTGCCCGCGAGTGAACAGGGGATTATCTAGCTGGGCAAAAATGCCTCCGTTAGGGCCGAGATTGCCGTTGGTGAAACCGAGTTCAATGCCGTTTTGACCGTCGCTGCTAATGGCGATGATGCTGAAACCGGCCCGATCGTTACTAATACTGTTTTCAGCGGTGACTGCAACTCGAAAAGAAACGCTGTAACCGTTGATGCGGTCAAGTGCGGGAAAAGTTGGACTAATTGGAGTAAATGTTGCTGGCGTCGGGGTCGGAGTTGCGGGAGTGTATCTGTAGTTGGTGTAGCCCGCATAGCCTGCATTGCTAGCAGGGAGACTCACGGTAGAAGTATTAATGCCCGTGTTGGGCGAGAACGCACCAGTGGCGAATGGAAGAGCAGCAGGTAGCTCTCCATAAGCTAATTGAGTACCCGCTGGTGTCCCGATACCGGGTGTTGGAGTAAGAAGACCAAAGTTACTTGCGCCGTCGTAGAGGGTGAGGCTGAACACAAATTGATAGGTGGCCATTGTTGCCGGGTCGATCGCCGACCCAGAGGACACCGCTCCTGTTGTATAATCTAGTTCCCAATCTCCGCCCATAGCCGAACTGCCGATCGGCGATCGAGAAGCCGCAATTTTTGCCTTGGTTAGCTGACTCAGTTGCTGCACAAAGTTAGCGCCCTTCTCCCCCGCCGCTACATCACACCCGTACAGTAAAATCTCTCCACTGTCTGCCAGCGATCGCGACCAACGCTGCAATTGCTTAGCATAAGTTTTTAAATTTGTCAAGTTTAGATCGATCGCGCCTAGCAGTAAACTCGCGGGGCGACCGTGGGAGATGATATGAATGCTTTTAATATTGCTGCGACTCGCTAGCGCTGCCGTGATTTGTTCTAGTCCATCCCGCGCTGCATCAAGGATAATTACTTCTGTCCCCGCTGCGATGCCGTTGTGGAGAGTTTGGCTGTCGGGAAGGGCAGAGTCGAGAAAGGCGATCGAACTTACAACTGAATTAATAAAATTTTGCACAATACACCTCTGGTTGGATGACCGTAGGAAAATTAAGATGTACAGAGCTTAGCAAATTCACACATTAAATGTCATGAATAAAATTCACAATCAAGACTGATATTAACTTTCCGTGAAGCTGCTACAGATTCATCTTGTAGAGGCGCGTTTAGCAAATAATTAGGGCTTGCTGAATATATCGCCCGCGTGTTACGTGGCCTGGGTTATTTGATCGCGCGCTCAATAGTAAAGT
>NZ_JAUBPI010000121.1:0-16468 GCF_036700645.1 Microcoleus sp. S36b_A4
CATTATTATTCCCTAATATTTCTATTCTAAGAGGTATTGACAAAATCTACCCCCTTCTAACTTGTTAGCAATGATCTGTAAGTGGGAACCACAAACTAAACCATAAAAGTTTACAGTGACGCCCGATCGCACTTAAATATTTCTGTTACGAAGGATAAATTTGCTATTCCTGAGAAAAACCCGATCGCCCTTATTGACTAAAAGCGATCGCACCTCCCTTCCTACAAATCAGCAGCATGCTGCTTCAATTCATCCAAAGAAACGTATTCCAAAGTCAGGGCGTGAGTCGCACCCAAAACCACAAGCGGCGCACATCCCGCATCCATTGCTTCCTTCCAGCGAGAAGCGCACAAACACCAACAATCCCCAGGCTTCAAACCGGGAAAGTTAAATTCAGGAACCGGAGTGCTCAAATCATTTCCGTTCGATTTAGTGAATTGCAAAAACTCTTCTGTCAGTTGAGCACAAACAGTGTGAGCCCCAAAGTCGCCACCACCTGTATTGCATTTGCCGTCCCGATAATATCCTGTCATTGGCGAAGTGCAGCAAGTCTCTAACTTTCCGCCCAGCACATTTGTAGCTTCCGTCACCATCGCAACTCCTGAGTAAAACTCTTCGATCTAATTTTACACAACTCGTTGTTTATATATTTTTTTCCATGACAAAGTTGATTAATTTTTGTCCTCTGCATTCTACTTCTTGTTTTCTAATCACAATAAATCCCTGGCTTTCAAAAAAAGGTCGAGCTGTAATGCTGACTTCGGCAAATAACTTGTTAATTCCTAAGTCTTGGGCTTTTGACTCAATTTGTTTTAAAATTAGCCTGCCGACTCCTTGCCTTTGAAAATGTTGATGACAGAAAAAGCAATCGATATGGCCGCTTGCTTCTAATTCCCCAAAACCTGCAATTTTCTCACCCTCTTCTGCTACGAAAGTAAATTTACTGCTTAAACTTTTAGTCCAACTTTCGATATCCATATCTGCTGGCGCCCAAGCATCTACTTGTGCTTGTGTGTAATCGCGGATGTTTACTTGGTGTACGGTGTCGTAAAATAGTTTTACAATTTGTTGGGTATCACCGATTTCGTAGGTTCGTACTCTCATAAATTATCTCGCTGCGATCGCTTGTTTAATATTAATTTGGGATTTTTAACCGCTTCGGAACGCGGATGGATGTTGTCTTGTACCATTTTGGCTCATTTCTTGCAGCGCGATCGACCAAAAATTCTCGCCCACTCCCTTGACAAACTCTCTTCCTCTATGTTATTGAAGCAAAAGCAAACTTAACTCGAATTAACAGTACATCAATCCAGCAGCTTAACGAATAAGGCTTGAAACTTATGAGAGAAATTGGGCCCGATCCAAACCGACCCTATCCGATGCCCGACCAACGGCGCGTATGCTTCCTCAAAAACTTTATTAAATCCCCCAACATTATCGTCGGCGATTACTCATATTACGACGATCCCATAGATCCAGAAAACTTTGAAAAAAATGTACTTTATAACTACGGAAACGACCGATTAATTATTGGAAAATTTTGTGCGATCGCCACCAACGTCAAATTCATTATGAACGGTGCAAATCACAAACTAGACGGCATTTCAACTTATCCTTTTCCTGTTTTTGGGAATGGTTGGGAAACAGCGATGAATTTATTAATGGAACTGCCGAGTAAAGGCGATACCGTCATTGGCAATGATGTTTGGATCGGCTATGAATCCCTGATTATGCCCGGAGTCAAAATCGGCGACGGTGCCGTCATTGCCGCCAAATCCGTTGTAGTAAGAGACATTCCCGCTTACACCGTTGTCGGTGGAAACCCCGCCCATCCCATCAAACAGCGTTTCAGCAATGCTGAAGTTGCACAACTATTAGAAATTAGGTGGTGGGATTGGGAAATCGACAAAATTTCGCGCAATGTCAGCATAATTATGCAAGGCGATATTCCAGCACTCAGCAATGCTGAGTAAACTCCAAAATACAGCAATTTTTGATTAACAAAGTGGAGGTTTAAAAATGTTGAAAATTGCCTACTTAATTTTCTGTATTCTAGGCACTGCTTTGCCCTACTCCCAGTTTGTCCCGTTTCTTTTAGAAGAAGGGTTGAATATTAAGGCTTTTTTCGGTGAGTTGTTTGCCAATCAAATTTCCGGCTTTTTCGGCATGGATGTAATAGTGTCATCCCTGGTTTTTGGTACTTTTGTATTTAGCGAAGGCTCGCGTCTAAAAATGAAAAACTTGTGGATTTATATTGCCAGTAACTTACTGGTGGGTGTTTCCCTGGGTTTGCCTTTATTTCTCCTAATGCGGCAGCGCAAACTTGAAGAAACACTTTGAGAGTTTTGTAGTTGTTGGGTTTTGCTTTCGCTAAACCCAACCTACACAATCTGAAAATCCAACATCAGCGTCAATCTGCGTGCATCTGCGGTTAAAAATCCTCAGATTCTTGCAAAAAATCTACTCTTTAATTCAAAACTCAGGGAAGAACAAAGATCCCCCCTACCCCAAGAGGCACCGCCCTACAACTTACTTAGCTGGGCCCACAGCCTCGATCGCATCCTCCAAGGCGATCGATACATGAGTCCAATGAGTTCCCCCCTGACAAAAAGCCACGTAAGGCTCCCGCAGAGGCCCGTCAGCAGAAAACTCCGACGTACTCCCATCAATAAAAGTGCCCCCAGCCATCACTAACTGACTTTCATACCCGTGCATCGGAGCCGGCACGGGATCTAAATAGGAGCCAACGGGAGAATTTTGCTGAACGGCGCGACAAAAAGCAATTAACTTATCAGCAGAACCGAATTCGATCGCCTGAATCACATCTCGTCTTCTAGCCAAAGGCATAGGATTCACTCGATAACCCAACTTATAAAAAACATAAGCCGTCAAATGATTGCCCTTCATCGCCTCCCCCACACAACCGGGAGCCATAAACAAACCCTGAAACAGCAACCGATTCAAATCAAAAGTTGCGCCGCCGCTGCTACCGATTCCCGGCGCCGTCAAGCGACAAGTTGCCGCCTCTACTAAATCAGCCCTCCCAGCAACGTAACCGCCCGCAGGGACGATCGTACCCCCCGGATTTTTGATCAAAGAACCCGCCATCAGATCCGCACCCACAGCAGTAGGTTCGCAATCATCAACAAACTCTCCGTAACAATTATCAACAAAGCAAATTGTGTTAGGATTCTGATGTTTGACTATGGCGACGATTTTTTCAATCTCAGAAATAGACAAACTCGACCGCCAAGAATAGCCGCAAGAGCGCTGGATAAAAACCAGGCGAGTCTTTGCTGAAATAGTAGAGCTCAGTGCCTGCCAATCCAAACTTCCTTCGCGAGTTAGAGGCAACTCACGGTAACTAATGCCAAACTCAAGCAGTGAACCTTGACCTTGCCCCCGCAAGCCGATCACTTCTTCTAAAGTATCGTAGGGAGAACCAGCCACTGCCAACATTTCATCACCAGGACGCAGGATGCCAAAAAGAGCACAGGCGATCGCGTGAGTACCCGAAACAAACTGTACCCGGACAGCCGCAGCCTGGGCCCCTACCACTTCGGCAAACACCCCGTCCAAAGTCTCCCGACCCAAATCATCGTGGCCGTAACCCGTAACCCCTGCAAAATGGTGGACTCCAACCCGGTGGCTGCGAAAAGCTTTTAAGACTCGTTGAAGATTTTGCTTGACTGTAGTGTCAATACCAGAAAAAATCTGAAAGAGTGCCTGTTCTGCTTCCTGTAGCCGTGAAACGCTATTCATCTATACCTCGCTCACCCTTTGCGTGCGCGCTGTTCATTATGGCGTAGATGCGGCCCCTAGTTTGTAAACATAATATATTCATGACGATTGCAACTTCCAAAAAAACTTCTCCTGATTGGCCTGTCGTAGGCTTTATGGCCTTTCTGCACATCGGTGCTTTATTTGCTTTGCTGCCGGGTAATTTTAGCTGGTCTGCGGTCGGGCTAGCTGTCTTCCTGCATTGGGTAACAGGTGGTTTAGGAATTACTCTCGGATATCACCGCCTCGTCACCCACCGCAGTTTTCAAACACCGAAATGGCTAGAGTATTTTCTAGTTATTTGCGGTACCCTTTCCTGTGAAGGTGGCCCGATCGACTGGGTAGGAATGCACCGGTTACACCACATACATTCCGACACCGAAACAGATCCCCACGATTCCAATCAAGGCTTCTGGTGGAGCCACATGGGCTGGATGCTCTCGGATCTCCCGATCAGAGTGGAAATCCCCCGCTTTACTAAAGACATCGGCGACGACCCAGTATACAAGTTTCTCCAAGCATATTTTATCCCCATCCAAGTCGTCTTCGGTGTGTTGCTTTATTTATTAGGCGGCTGGTCTTTCGTGGTTTGGGGCGTGTTTATGCGGATCGTGGTGGTGTTCCACTGCACTTGGCTTGTTAACAGCGCTACCCACAAATTTGGCTACCGCACCTACGAGTCGGGCGATCGATCTACCAACTGCTGGTGGGTTGCCCTGCTCACCTACGGCGAAGGCTGGCACAATAACCACCACGCCTTTCAATACTCGGCGCGCCACGGTCTCCAATGGTGGGAAATCGACTTCACCTGGATGACAATTCAACTGCTGCAAGCACTTGGTTTGGCAACCAAAGTGAAATTAGCAGAAAAATAGCATGGGCAATGAGTCATGGGTTGTCGGTCATCAGTTCTGGACTAATGGCTCGTGACCAATGCCTCATCCTGTTTTTGCCAGCGGTATAGGTTGGGTTGAAGTAAGCTCGAATCATGTAGTGCGATCGACCCAACCAAAACCAGAATCAGTTATAATATAATTGGGAACAAAAAATTTTGTTTGGCAGCCAAATTTTTTATTTTCAGAATACAACCGTAAATCTTTTTCAATCCTAATCCCAAATCTATCATTGATTCTTTATTAGTTTGGGCAAGAGTGCAGCAAAAAAGTTCACTGCTCAATCCAAACTATTATGCGTGAATCTAGCTCGGCATCTCATCAGAAATCAAAAAGAGAATGACAATTGCAACGCAAGAAAAACTCCAATACAATTGGAAGCACGTTATTAGTTTAGCAGGACTTCATATCGGCGCTTTGTTCGCACTGCTACCCAGTAACTTCAATTGGACAGCAGTTGGTTTAACAGTATTCATGCACTGGATAACCGGCGGTTTGGGAATAACTCTCGGATGGCATCGTATGCTCACCCACCGCAGTTTTCAGACACCAAAATTCGTAGAATATTTTCTAGCATTTTGCGGAGCCCTTGCCTGTCAAGGAGGAATAATTGATTGGGTTGGGCTGCACCGATTGCACCACACCAACTCTGACCAAAATGCGCTAGACCCTCACAATGCCCAAAAGGGTTTTTGGTGGAGTCATATCGGCTGGATGCTATATAAAGGTCCAGCTCACGCTGAAATTTCCCGCTGCACAAAAGACATTTCGAGCGATCCATTTTACCAATTTTTGCAAAACTACTTTCTCCCGATGCAAATCGTCTTTGGCGTCTTGCTTTACTTAGCAGCAGGCTGGCCGTTTGTAGTGTGGGTAATTTTTGTACGCTTAGTTTTGGTGTATCACTGCACGTGGTTTGTTAACAGTGCCACTCACAAATTTGGCTACCGCACCTACGAAACAAACGATAGTTCTACTAACTGTTGGTGGGTGGCTGTCCTGACTTACGGCGAAGGCTGGCACAACAACCACCATGCTTATCAATACTCGGCTCGTCACGGGATGGAAAAGTGGGAAATTGACTTCACTTGGATGACAATTCAAGTCTTGGAAGCACTAGGCTTAGCAACTAAGGTAAAATTACCCGCCAAGTAGCAGCATGGGGCATAGGGCATGGGGCATGGGGCATGGGGCATTGGTAACAACTTGCAAATAACCAACTGTCAACTGCCAACTGCCCACTGCCTAATGAACCCGTTTTTGCTCGCCCCGGCCGCGCAAATATTCCGCTAAAAACGCCAATCCTCCCGAACCTACTATCAACAGCACGCTCAAAGCATTAATATCCGGTTTTACTCCAGTCCGAATCCGGCTAAAAATTTCCATCGGCAGAGTTGTAGTCCCGCTACCTGCGGTAAAACTCGCAATCAAAAAATCGTCCATGCTGAGGACAAAAGACAGCAGACAACCTGAAACAATTCCGGGTATTAATTGAGGGAGCAAAACCTGAATAAAAGCCTCAACAGGCGTTGCACCCAAATCCAAGGCAGCCTCTTCTAAATACGGGTTTAAATCGGCCAATCTAGTAGAAACAGCTAGGGCGATGTAAGCCAGACAAAACACAATGTGAGCGGCGACAATAGTCCACAAACTCAGAGGAATAGCCAGCGCCGCTAAAAATACCAGAGTAGCAACTGCGGTCGCAATATCTGGAATAATAATCGGCAAGTAGGAAACTCCCTGATATAAACTCTTGCCAGGAAAGCGGTAGCGGGCTAAACCAACCGCCATCAAAGTGCCAAGTACAGCCGAGATTGCAACTGCACAAACAGCCACTGTTAAACTGTTTCTCAGGGCAACTAAAATCCGCGTATCGCTAAATAATTTAACGTACCAATCTAAAGTAAATCCTTCCCAGCCGGCGCTAAAACGCGATTTGTTAAAGCTGTAAAATGTGAGTACCAGGATGGGCAGGTACATATAAAAAAACATCACAACGGCAAATATCACCTGCCAAGAAATCTTAAATTTAGGTTTTAAGTACATATCGGCTTGTATTTCCTCCTGTGGATTTTCGGCTGTCTTTTCCATTTCTCGGTAATCGGTAATTGGTAATTGTTAATTCGTTAGGATTGTTTTCTTCCTTCTTCCATCGGACTGACAGCCGTCACATCCGTTACATCCGTTATATAATCCGTTGCCGAACTTCCTTCTTCCTTAAACATCCTAAACTGCATTACGATCGCCATATTTGAGTAAAAGGGCAATTCCGATACTCACTGCAAAGATTAATACCATACTCAGAGCCGAACCCAGCCCCCAATTTTGAGTCGCCCCCAAAAACTGATTGTAAATCAAACGAGCTGCGGTCATACTCGAAGCTCCACCGAGCAACTCTGGATCGACAAAATCGCCCAAACTGCTAATAAATACTAGCAAAGAACCCGCAGCAATTCCCGGCATCGTCTGAGGTACTGTGACTTTCCAGAAAGTTTCCACTGGATTCGCACCCAAATCCTGAGATGCTTCTAACAACCTGCGGTCTAACTTTTCCAAAGAAGCGTAGAGAATTGTCACGATATAAGGCAAATAACTGTAAGCCATGCCGATTAAAACTGCGGAACTTTGATTAAGCAATTCCAGAGGAGGAATGCCTAGAAGTGCCAGCAGCGAGTTGAGAACCCCTGTAGGACGCAGAATTGTAATCCAAGCATACGATCGCAACAGCGAAGAAGTCCACAGCGGCAACACAAACCCTAACAAAGTTAAATTTCGCCACTTTTTCGAGACATTGAGGGCGATCCAGTAAGCGACGGGAAATCCCAGCAGTAAACACAGAATAGTAGTCCCCGTTGCAAAATAGAGCGATCGACCCATCACCTGCAAATTCAGCGGCTCAAACACTCGCAGGTAATTGCCGATTCCTGAAGGATTAACCAAATCTCCTGGCTTAATATTCGGCACTAAACTAAGCTGAAAAATCACCAGGGTTGGTATGACTAATAATAAAAGCAGCAACAATCCCGAAGGGCCGAGCAATGCCAATGGCCCAGCCCACGCCGACCACGGGGAAACAGTTTCAGCCTTCAAAGAAGAATTGGGAGGAATAGGAGGGGGAGTTCTAGTTGAAACAGCCATAGTCAATTTTTTTGAGTTTTTAACCGCTGATGAACGCGGATTAACGCGGATATAATACGGAGAGATTGGGCGATCGGCTGACGGGGGCGGGTTTATGTAAATATTGGCTGAGAATCAGAGATTGTGTGTAAAACCCGCCCTAGGTTTGATGATTAGCCGCTGGTTAATTTAGTCCAATAGCGATCGTACACGTCTATAAATTTTCCTACCGGAGCAACACCTTCGCAATTTTTCAAAGTTGCCTCTGAAGGGAAAAGAATTTCATTTTCGCGGACTTCCGGCGTCAGCAAACTAAAAGCATCTTCCGAAGGAGTTGAGAAACTGAGCCGTTCTACTAAAGAAGCAGCGACATCCGCTTGCAGCATAAAGTTAATCCACTTATAAGCTGCTTCGGGATTGGGAGCACCTTTAGGAATTACTAAAGTGTCAGTCCACAGAGAAGAACCACTTTTTGGCACAACATAGCGCAATTTGTCATTATCTGGGATTACCTCATTAGCATCAGAAGAATAACACATAGCTACCTTCAAATCCCCCGTCAGCATTTGCGGCCGCCAAGCATCAGTGGTAAAAGATGCGATCGCCGGTTTGAGTTCCACCAACTTTTCGTAAGCTTGTTTCACTTGCTCTTGGTTCGTAGAATTGAGAGAATAGCCCAACATCCGCAGCGCAGCACCCATCACTTCTCGAACATCATTTGCCAGCGTCATTCGCCTTGCTAACTCCTGTTTGTGCTGCCACAAATACTCCCAATCTTCAGGAGCTTCTTTGAGTTGTTCGCTGTTGTAAATCAAGCCTGTGGTTCCCCAACTCAAAGGCACGCTGTAGCGGTTTCCTGGGTCATAAACAGGGTTTTGGAACTGTTTTTTGAGTCGATCGAGTCCGCCCAAAATCGAGTGGTCTAATGGGCTCAACAGCCCCAGTTCCGTCATCTGAATCACCATGTAGTCAGACGGGTAAATGATGCTGTAGGCCCGGCCACCGCCAGCTTGAACCCTAGCCAGCATCGCCTCATTGGAGTCAAATACGTCTGCAACCACGCGAATACCCGTTTTTTCGGCAAAGCGATCGAGCAAAGCGTTATCGGTATAGCCTGCCCAAGTATAGATGAAAAGTTGGTCGGCATCACCTTTGACCGGAGGAGCAGATTGTACGTCTGCCAGTCGCCAGCCGCAACTCGAAACAGCCAACCCGGAAATTGTCGCCGCCGAATTTTTTAGGAACTGACGGCGTGTAGAATTAGCCGGGAAAATCCTGGAAATTGGTAAGTTAGTCGGAGGCACAGTTCGATTTTAGATTTTAGATTTTAGATTTTAGATTTGGAGATTGAAGATTGAAGATTGGGGAATTGGGAATTGGGAATTGTCCTATGTTATTTGTTAGGAGAACGAACCACCAACAAATAACAAATGACTAATGGCTAATGACTAATGACTAATACCAACTACCAACTACCAACTGCCAACAGACTAATTCCGATCGGTCAAAGCAAGACAATCAGTAGTTCCCCAATAAGCGTAAATCGGCGTGTGCGGATCTGGGAAAGAACCGCCAGTATTTGGCTGGCGCACAGTAATTTTATCGCCCGAAGCCAACTCAACGACGTAATGAACGTGCGTGCCCATGTACATAGTATTTTTGAGCCGCCCTTCAAAACAGTTGACTGACACTTCCGGCTGGTAGAGATTCAAATATACTTTTTCCGGCCGAACGCTGACCACAACAGAGTCGCCTGTGACACCATTCCACATATCCGACTGCTGAACGATTATTTTCAGATTGGCTGATGTGCGAACTGTGATAGTCGATCGGTCGATCGATTCTACCGTACCAGCAAACAAATTCGTATCGCCAATAAAATCGGCCACAAAAGCCGTCTGCGGACACTCATAAATTTCTTCAGGAGAGCCAATTTGCTCAATCCTCCCCTCGTGCATCACCGCAATCCGGTCAGACAGACTCATCGCCTCTTCTTGGTCGTGAGTCACCATCACAAAAGTCAAACCCAATTCTTGATGCAAATTCGACAGTTCCAACTGCATCTGCTTCCGCAACTTCAAATCCAGAGCACCGAGGGGTTCGTCCAGCAGCAAAACCGCCGGTCTATTTACCAGAGCTCTCGCCAAAGCCACCCGCTGCTGCTGGCCGCCCGACATTTGACCGGGAAACCTGTTGGCGAAAGATTCCATTTTCACCAATTGCAAAACTTCCCGTACCCGTTCTTCAATTTCTGCTTTACCCAGTTTTTTGATCCGCAATCCAAAAGCGATATTGTCCCAGACATTCATGTGTCCGAACAAAGCATAGCTTTGAAACACAGTATTTACCGGACGGCGGTAAGCTGGAGTGTTGGTCATCGACTGGCCACGAATCATCAATTCGCCCGCCGAGGGAGTCTCGAACCCAGCGATTAAGCGCAGCGTCGTAGTCTTGCCGCAGCCACTCGGCCCGAGGATGCTAAAAAATTCTCCTTGGCGGATGTTGAGGTCTACTCCGCGGACTGCGGTTTCGCCATTAAATACCTTAAATACCTTGCGGAGTTCAACGTCAAGCGCTGTATCCGTTGCTGTCGTACCTTGGTTGAGTGCTGTCTGAAACATATTCGCCCTTTCCTGGGGGTAATGCACGCCACTTAAATACAGTTTAAGTTTAGACTTTTCTGTATTTTAGGTGAGGAATGTTGGATGTAACAGGTTTTGGGATTTGTTCTTTAAATTCTATCCCAGAGTGCACCATTGTCAGCAACAGGCAAGATGCCTGTTCCACAAAGAGTAAATTTTCTTGTGGAACAGGCTGAAAAGCCTGTTCATAAAAGGCTTATTGACAATGCTGCAACATCTCAGATCAACTGGGCATCTATTTATTGTCTGGACTGGGCGTGGGAGAGGGTTTTTGCGGTTTCTCTGTTTTGGGTTCTTCTGCTTTTTTCCACTCTGACAAAGGTCGCTGGACGGCATTTTTAAAGTCAAAAGGCACTAGCAGCACGGGCAAATTTTGGGCGGAATTTTGAGGGGGCGCTTCCGGCGGATTGGCTTGAGCGTACAAGAAGCGGCCGCTAAAGTCTGTTTTGCCTAAAACTAGGCGGTGAGTTTCCTGGTTGTCCAGTTTTACTGTGACTGTAGCTTGGGGTTGGTCGAGACCGAATTCTGGCAGTTGAGCAGCAGTAGTATTAATCGTGCGATCGCTCTTTCCTGTTGCCAGTCTGTCTAGCAAAAAATCCACCGATGCCTGACTGGCGTGTGCTTGCACTGGCAATTTCATTTCCCAGCTAAACTTGCCTCCTTTTGTAGCATAAACTCGCTCAAAAGTCAATATTTTTTCGGGAGTTTTGACTGTAAAGAATTGTACGCGATCGGAGTTAAAAGCAAAAATTTTCTGTTTTTCTTCCTTAGCTGCTTGCTGTTTCGGAGATACTTGCATCTCGAACAAAGCAACCAACCCAGTCATGCTCAACGCGATGGCTATCAATACTAATGTATTTTTCTGCAATTTCATAGTAACAGCGAATTGGGCATTGGGCATTGGGCATTGGGCATTGGGAATTGGGCATTGAGCATTGGGAATTGGGCATTGGGAATTGGGGAGTTTGTTATTAATAACAACTGACAACTGTCAACTGACAACTGTCAACTGTCAACTGTCAACTGTCAACTGACAACTGTCAACTAACTTATCTTCTCTTCCACCAGATAGCGCCGCCAATTCCCAGTCCGAGTAAAGGCCACATTAGCCAAGCTAACACCAGCAATCCTACTTGGAGGGCAGTCATGTTAATGCGGCGGTTAGTAGCTTTTTTCGGACTGATAGAAAAGCTTTGCTGGTCTGGTTTACTCAACCAACTGACTGAATTGAGAAACACGTCGCTATTGAGTTGTTGGTCAAACCAACCGTTAGTCACGAATTGAGATGTGCCAATTACTACCATTCGCGATGTTTTGCTAGGAGTTGAAGGCGCGGAAGGAGTTGCGGTTGGACTGGGAGATGCTGTGGGAGATGCTGTGGGAGATGCTGCCGGTGTTGGCGAAGTCGTCGGTAATGCTGGAGGCGTTGCTTCTTGCGAGACAATCACCGAATAGCTGATTGGGGAAGCTGTTGGCGAAGTTGTCGGTGAGGGTGAATCTATCGGTGATGGTAAATCTGTCGGCGATGGGGAAGTTGTCGGTAAGGGTGAATCTGTAGGCGATGGGGAAGTTGTCGGTGATGGGGAAGTTGTCGGTGATGGGGAAGTTGTCGGTGATGGGAAATCTGTCGGCGATGCTTGGGGTGAAGGCGATGGCGTTGCCGGTGATGCTTGGGGTGAAGGCGATGGCGAAGTTGGTGTTGGTGAAGGTGAGGACTTTAAGGGAGTGCTGTCAGTTGACGATCGAACTAAAGCTACACCTAATAATAGCGGGCCTTGTCGATCGGTCTTTTGATCAAACTCCAATTTCTTAGTCGTCAAATCGCTTTCCGCCCAACTTTCCTGACTCGTCCAAATCAGCGGTTTTTCCTCTATCCCTGCTACTGGCGAGGTTTCCAAAGCACGCGCAAACGGATAAAATGAAATGCCGTTGCCAAAACTTTGAGTAATCGGATGTTCGCCGTAGCGCCTGACCGTGGGAACCGTGGGGCCCAGGCCAAATCTTTGACCAGTGCCCGAAGCATCGATGGCCAAACGGGCGTCTAGTTTTACGCCCCATTCTTCCAGCAATTTGCCCAATCCCGTATCAATTGCCGGGTCTACCATTAACAATAAACTGCCGCCGCGATCGAGATAAGCTCTTAGTGCTTTAATTTCTGTATCGGAAAACGGTTTGTCCTGCCCCGGAATGATTAAAGCATCTGCATCTTCTGGAACTTCTTTGCGGTCGGTCAAATTCAGCGTTTGGACGTTGTAGTATTTATCTTTCAAAGCTTTTTCAGCTTGCTGAATTCCGCCTTGACCTTCCTGTAGCGGGCGGGCTCCTTTGCCTTGCAAAAAGTAAACTCTAGCAACGCGAGTGTTCAGGATTTCTTCTAAGCCATTGGTCAGTTTGATCTCTGAAAGACCTTGATTTGGGTCGCTACCAAAAGCAGTGCCACCTTTTTGCAGTACCTGTTTTCTGTCGCCGGATTGCAGGTAAACTTCTCCGATGCTAGTAATACTAAATTCCCGCGCTTTTCCAGGTTGGGTCTGCGGGTCAACAAACTCGAATTGGAACTTTTCGCCTCCCTCGCGTTTGTAGCTTTGCAGCAATTCTTTAATTTGGGGATTTTGGATGGGGTCAAATACCCAAACTTTGACTGTTTGTTGCAGGTTTCGCAGTATTTGTTGAGTCTGCGGCGCAAGGGTAAATTGTTGGCTTTCGGTTAAGTCGATGCGGACGGGATAGCGAACGGCTATGAAGTTAATTACTCCGAGAATCACAAAGACGGCGAGGGTGGCAATCAGGGCGTTGGTGCTGGCTTGAGTGGAACGCTGCCCCCAAAAGCTTTGTTCGTAACTCAAATATAGCAGCCAAAGTGCGATCGTCACTGCTCCGGCAATAACTAAACCGACTGTCAGGGGGTCCCATACTCCAGATACAAGTGCTGCTGTTACCCCCGCTGCGATGAGGAGGGGGCCCAGCAAAAAAACATATTTCCAATTTGTTTTGCTAATTTTCATAACGTAAATAATTGAGGGGAAAATTTCCGGGTCGAGGATGTTATTCTATATTGCATTAGTCTGCAACCATGCTGTTAAATCTGACGGCTTGTTGAAATCCAGCACGGCATCTCCTAGTTCTTCTAATTCCTGTATACCTAATTGACGGATGCTATTTTCAGTTTCCGGTTGTATTGTGCCTAAACGCTTCACTAGCTGACGCAATATTAACGATAGTTGAGCAGTTTTTGTCACCTGTTCTCTGGCTACATCTATGGCAATCTGCTGGTCTTGAATCCACAGTTCTTGCTTCTGCAATTCATTTAATTCTTCCTGAGTGAAGTTTTCCTCGCTGGCAATTCTAAAAGCTTTCTGAATTTCGGGAACTGCACTGAGTGTTTCTGGTACTGTCTCCAGAGTGCTGGCTTTTTCGAGAAAGTAAATCCATTGCTCTGCGGTTGTTTCTAATTCTGCTAATTCCTTGCTAAATTTTGGCAGTTCGATAAATACTAATTCTATTGCAGTATCTGGACACTCAAACTGTTGCTCTTTTTCTTGAAAAACAAACCGCGACAAAAATTCTGGTTGATTTTCAAACATTTCAAAGTCGGCAATTTTCAAGGAAATTACTGTTTTTAGTCTTTCGTAGCGTTCTTTTCCTGTTAATTGCTGGCTGTAGCTTTTGGCAGCGTTGTACAAAACTCTGTTCCCAAAGGAAGGCACGTTGATCAGTTGAATTTCAACTAGGGCGATTCTCCCACCGTTAATTGTGGCTTTGACATCTAGGTGTGTGTCTTGGGTTGCGAGAGTTTGAGGTTCTGGTTGGGAGTCGATTATTTCTAAGTCTTCGATGACCGGCTGTGCTTCATAAAGGATGGCGTTTAAAAAATTAATCAGGATGTCTTTGCTGTCGCTGGAACCGAATATTTTTTTGAACGCAAAGTCGATTTTGGGATTGATAAATCTCATTGTTTGAGGTATTTTGTAGAATGATTAACTGGGAAAAAACAACCTTCCCTTTGCTCTTTACTTCTCTTTATTTTGGCAAAAATAACCTTCTCTGTCTCTGCCTTACCTAATGTTTTTAAGAACGCTGATATCGCAAGGCATCAATGGATTGGGCGGTCAGAAATACTCCTAAAATGATGTAACTGGCAAACATAATTAAACTGCTGGTATCGAAAACTCCCTTGACAAGATTGGTGTAATTCGTTAAGAGCGACAAATGCCCTAGTGCTGTGCCGAAGGGGCCACCGATACTGACGGCGACTGCATCGATCACCCAGAGAAATAATACTAGAGTGAAGGTGAGGATGGCGGATAAAATTGTGCTGTCGGTGAGGGAGGAAATAAACATTCCGAGCGACAATACTCCTGCCGCTAGTAATATTAAGCCGCCGTGGCCTAGCAGAAGAACTCCGGGGGGTACGGGCGGGGTTGAGGAACTGAGGGCGATCGCCTCGCAGAACAGCAGGGGCAGCAACATTGTGGTATAAAATGTTAAAACGCCGAGGAGTTTGCCGGTAGCAACTGCCCAGTTTGTTAAGGGCGATGTGGCTAATAGTTCTAAGGTTCCGCGTTTGCGTTCTTCTGCGTAAAGTCCCATTGAGAGTGCGGGTAGTACGAACAGTGAAAGGGAACCCATGATTCGCAGAAATAGTTGCAGGAATTCGTAAGCTACGTCGATGGGAGGTTCGGTAATTCCCATTTGGTCTCGCTGGCCGATTTGGGGAATTAACCCGTCGGGGGCGAGGAGGATGGCTATTAAAAAGTAGCCGGTGATTAGCCAAAAGACTGCTGCGATGGCATAGGCTAATGGCGATGCAAAATAGCTTTGTAGTTCTTTGCGGTAAATTGCGACAATATTACTAATCATTACTAACCTTTAGGAATTGGGAATGGGTAATTGGGCCTTGGTAATTGGTTCATTCTGAGTCGCCTGCGGGTGGTGTTTCGCTGCCGTCGCTATCCTGTTTTTTTCTTTCTATTTGTCGCTTTTTGGTAACTGGTGGCTGTTCTGGTCGAGAATCGCTACTCGATTGTGGCTTTTTTTTAAGTGGCCGATTTTTTACAACTGGTTGGGGTTCTGGTTGAGAAAGTTCGATCGACTTTTGTGCATCTACAACTGGTTGGGATTCTGGTTGAGAAGGTTGGCTCGACTTTTGTGCATCTAAAATCGGTTCGGGTTCTGGTTGAGAAGGTTGGCTCGACTTTTGTGCATCTAAAATCGGTTCGGGTTCTGGTTGAGAAAGTTCGATCGACTTTGGTGCATCTAAAATCGGTTCGGGTTCTGGTTGAGAAAGTTCGATCGACTCTACCATTTGAACAATCAGCAGATTTTCGACAATCGGTTCTAGTTGAGGATGTTCGATCGACTCTACGGTTTCTGAAACTTGCAGATTTTGGACAATCGGTTCGGCTTGAGAATGCTCGATCGACTCTACTGTTTCAACAATGAGCAAATTTTCGACAACAGGTTCTGGTTGAGGATTCTCGATCGACTCTTGTGTTTCAACAATGAGCAGATTTTCGACAACAGGTTCTGGTTGAGAAGGTTGGCTCGACTCTACTGTTTCGACAATGAGTAGATTTTCGACAACCGATTCTGGTTGAGGATTCTCGATCAACTCTTGTTTTTCTACAATTTCCAGAAAATCTGCCACTGGTTGCATTTCAGGTTCTAAATCGCTTATTTCCTCTGATGTTTCTGCAACTGGTTGGGATTCTGGTTGAGAATGCTCGATCGACTCTACTGTTTCTACAACTTGCAAATTTTCAACAACAGGTTCTGGTTGAGAATGCTCGATCGACTCTACTGTTTCTACAACTTGCAAATTTTCAACAACAGGTTCTGGTTGAGAATGCTCGATCGACTCTACTGTTTCTACAACTTGCAAATTTTCAACAACAGGTTCTGGTTGAGAATGCTCGATCGACTCTACTGTTTCTACAACTTGCAAATTTTCAACAACAGGTTCTGGTTGAGAATGCTCGATCGACTCTACTGTTTCTACAACTTGCAAATTTTCAACAACAGGTTCTGGTTGAGAAT
>NZ_JAUBPI010000122.1:0-16421 GCF_036700645.1 Microcoleus sp. S36b_A4
TTATGTTCAACTAAGCAAATCGAAAATTATTTTGCTCACTGCTGTTACTGTACCTCTTAGTCACGCAAAGTGCTGTAATATAATTGTTCAGTGGGAGTGCATGGGAATTTCCTATTTTCCACAGAGGGGAAAAACCAAATATCTTTATTCTCCACTTTGTTGTCTCAACTGGGGAATTATCTAGAATGTGGATGCAATTTTTATTTTTGAGTTGTCAACTGTTGATGAAGTTGCAGTAGCTTTTTCACCCAGAAATATTGCACCAATCATGAGTATAAGAACCGCTGTATTGATAGAGCAATCGGGGGTAATTCCCTATCGTATTCAAGACGGAGAAATTGAAGTAATGCTGATTACTTCTTCGGCTAGCAAGCGCTGGGTGATTCCCAAAGGATTAATTGAACCTGACATGACTCCCCAAGATTCCGCCGCCAAGGAAGCTTGGGAAGAAGCAGGTTTGTTGGGTAAAGTTTTCCCGGATTTGCTAGGAACTTACGAGTATCAAAAGTCCGGCTGTACTTGGCTGGTAGGAGTATTTTTAATGCAAGTGCAAGCAGTTCTGGAAATTTGGCCCGAAGCTACCAAGAGAAAGCGGCAGTGGGTAAGTATTCCTAAAGCAATTAAGCGGGTTAATGAACCGGAACTGAAACTTATTTTGGCGGATTTACCTAATAGGTTCTGGTAATTTAGTCATGGATGCAGAACCTAATTATCTAAGGTGCGCCGAGGCGCATCTTAGCGCCATAATTCTTCGCGCGTCCAACCACTTTTTGGTCTTAGTATAAACTTGTAGGGTGCGTCCGTCAGCTAAAGTATTGGAAAATCGAGCTATGATTACTGACGCACCCTACAAAATGATGGCAGTGTAAAAAGTTTCCCCTTAAGCGTTAGCTGACAGAAAAGGAATGCTTTCGGCTAAGTTATCCTTAACTTCAATTCCCTGTTTTCTCGCCCAAAACTGGCTCAAAAAGTGAATTTGCCGCAAGCCGACAACTAAATTTAAACCTGGTACAAAAAGCCACCAAACTGTTAGCGGTTTTTTGATTCCTTCTTGGCGGTACAATTCATTAACTGTGTTGTAAAGTTTGAACTGCACGATGTAAATCCAAGCAATACCCAGCAAGGAAAACCAACCAAACCATCCGGGAACGTCAGGGTCGAATATTCGCAAAGCTTGGGGGACGGCTACTCCTAAAACAAAGGGAAGCAAGCAAAGGGTTCCCGACCAACCGATGCCGTTATAGCGACGCAATTCTTCTTGAATAATCCATTTGTACCATCCGTAATATAGCAGTAAACTGACTGCAGACAGGAAAATTACTCGCCACAAAGAGCGGGGTTTACCTAAAGGTTTGTCGGACATATTTAGATGTAAGATATGAATGGCTATCTTGATTGTATTAACATTTGTTAATTATTGCAAAATCATTTCTCGAATCGATCGCGCTGTTGCAGGGGCCAGCAGAACACCGTTGCGATAGTGGCCGCTGGCGATGAGAACGCGATCGTTACCGGGAAGCGTCTCGATAATTGGGGCCGGTCGCCCTTCCGGCCGCGGGCGCAATCCTGACCATTTCCTGATGATTGAGGCGAATGCTAAGGCGGGACAAAGTGCGATCGCCCTTGCCATCACTTGCGCCAAGATATCAGCATTCGCCTGAATTTCCCCGCCATTTTCGGAAAACTCCACTGTCGCCCCCACCCAAAATTCCTGATTTCCCAAAGGCACAATGTGAACGTCATCGCAAGTAATTACCGGGCTAAAATCTGGGTTTCCTACAGGATTGGGCGATCGCAAATGCAGCGCTTGTCCCAACACCGGGCGAATGTCAACCAACTGATTTAACGATGCAGTCACAGCAGCAGAACCCAAACCAGCCGCCACAATTAGTCGATCGAAATTTTCAATAACAGGCAAGATGCCTGTTCCACAAGAATTATTGACAGCAATGGAAGATGCGAGTTGAATCTCAGACACCTGAGAATCCAACTCAGTAATGCCTTGAACTTCCACTCCAAACTCAAAATTAACTCCTTTGAGTTTAGCAGCATCAACCAAAGCCAAAGTTAGCGCCGTCGGATCGACTTGCCGATCTTGAGGGGAATAAATCGCAGCAATAATCTGATCGTTTAAAGAGAGATGAGGGCAGCGAGATCGCACTCGTTCCCGATCCCAAAGTCCCAATTGCCAACCTTGAGACTCGCGAGTGGCTATCAATTTTTCCCACTTACTTAAATCCTCTCCCTCCGAACAAAGCATTAAAATTCCTTCTTTGTTAAAAGGAATTTTTCGCCCCGTAACTGCTTCCAATTCAGGAATCAAAGTTTCGTAGCGCTGAAGGCTGGTTTCCCTCAACTGCCAATTTCTGCCCTTAGTTTTGTGGCTGATAACTCCCATCAAGACACCGAGTGCAGCGCCAGTAGAACCTTGTGCCGGCGGCTGTTTGTCGAACACAGTAACTTTCAGTTCGGGAAATTGACTTAGTTCAAAGGCGATCGAAGCCCCAACAATACCACAACCAATAATTGCAACACGAACCATTCAATTTTAGATTTTAGATTTTAGATTAACAGTTTCCTAGGTTTTGTCCATATAAACCTTTTTTGGACGGGCAAGATGCCCGCCCCACAAGAAAACTAATTCTTTCTTTGTGGAACAGGCATCTTGCCTGTTTTTGACAATGATACGCCCCACAAGAAAACTGATTCTTTCTTTGTGGAACAGGCATCTTGCCTGTCCTGGATGCCAGATGTGAGTTAAAGCTAATTAAGCTTTAGGAATTAGCTGCAAGAAAGTATCAAAATCATTGACAGCTTTTTGATAGCTGGCCGTGACTTTTGCATAGTCAAGCTCTTTAGCAGCCAGATCAATGTTAACCAAATTGGTAAACAAACTCTTAGTTAAATCAACAGCTTGTTGTTGAGAACTAGGCAACAAACTCGCAGAAACGGTTTTCATTACATTCCGCAAGTCGCCTAGAGGCCCGTGAATGTAAGTTCTGGTATCAATCCAATTCCGTTTTTGAATTAGGTTTCCCAGTTTATCCATGCGCGATCGGAACTCTGTCAGAGTAGGAACATAGCGCTGAATTTGCTGGGTCTGAGCTGCTGTGTAAGTCGTTGGAACTTTTGCTTCCACACTGCTACAACTAACCAGAAATGCCATCAAAAACGCCATCATCAAGGCAAAAATTGAACGGGGACGAGTCATATTGATTTAAGATTTTAGATTTTAGATTTCTCGTTCTCAGGCTCTGCCTGGAAATGCAGCTCGGCGAGGAGCTGGTTCACTGACCTAGCACCGAGAGTTATGTACAAAGTATTATTTTACCTCCTGGCGGCGCAGAAAAGTTATCACAGCATCGCCAACTTTTTCTGACCAATGTTCTTGAGGATAATGCCCCGCTTGTTCCAGTGTGACTAACTCTGCATTTTGCAGGGAACCGACTAGCTTTTGAACAGGTTCAACACTCAGCCAAGGATCTGTCAAACCCCATACAAATAAAGTTGGTCGAGTCCATCCTTTCAAGCCGGATTCAATTTCGGCCATTGACTGCGGCAATTGAATATTGCGGACTGTATTCATCAGCGATCGACCTGCATCCGAACTCTTCAAAAACGGGCGGCGGTAAACATCTAAATCCTTGTCTGATATTGTCTGGCGGCTGCCACCTTCGAGAGTTCTGTCAACCAAAAGCGGGTCTTGCGTCATCATGTCGCCAATAAAAGGCAGCCCCAACTGCTGCATTTTCCAAGGCAATTTTATATCTGCTGAAACTGGTGTATTTATGATGGCTAGACGCTCAATTTTATCGGGATTGCGTAAAGCGTATTGAATGCCGGCTGAAGCTAAAAATCCTTGGACAACGAGGTAAAATCGGTCTAATTCTATAGCTTGAATAAAGCCAGCAAGGGCGTCAACAAAAGCATCGGGAGTGTAGGCAAAGTCGCGCTTGTCTGGTTTTGTCGATCGCCCGTAGCCCACCCAATCTGGGGCGATCGATCTAAATCCCTGTGCAGCCAAATCCGGCATCATTACAGTCCAGGTAAAACTCTGAGACGGCAAACCGTGCAGCAGCAGTACGGGCGGTTTACCAGTTTCGTTAACCGGATTTGTTTCCCGATAAAACCATTGCAGCGGGCCTACTTCAACTATCTTCTCATCAATTAACATTATTTTACTTGTTATTTATCAAAGAATAAGGCGGGGAATACCCGCCCTACTTACCTAATAGTTGGGTGCACACATAGTACCTTACCCAACTAATTACAGCCGCGTTTAGAAATTCATTTCAGCAGCTTGAACTTTTTCGACCTGTTTCTTCTTGAGAACCAGCATGATTTGAGCCAGCATGGTTATAGCCACGAAAGCCATCAATCCTTTAACTCGACCTGCACTTTGCAGCACAATCTCCACGTCTTTTTGACCGAAGCCACCCACATTAGGATTGTTCGTCAAAAGTTCACCTGCTGCAACTGTTTGTCCTTCAGTAACAATCAGTTCTGGGCCTGCGGGAATCGTATCAACAACGGCTGCACCTTCAGCAGGTTGAATTGTCACTTCATAACCGCCAGCTTCCGGTTGAGCAATCTTAGAAATGCTGCCAGCTACCGAAGCATTGTAAACAGTATTATTGCTCTTTTCGCCAGTAGGATAAACCTGACCGCGACCGCGGTTGCCGCCAACATAAATTTGGTATTTGCCGTAGTGAACCGACTTGTCAGTTTCTGGATTCGGCGACAAAACTGGGAATACCAATTCTTTGTACTGTTCTCCCGGCACCGGGCCCACTAAAAGAATATTTTCTTGGGTTTCGCTGTAAGGTTGGAAGTAAAGATCGCCGACTTTTTCCTTCATTTCTTCGGGAATTCTGTCAGCGGGAGCAATCTTGAAACCTTCGGGCAACATCACAACTGCGCCGACATTCAAGCCACCTTTGCTGCCGTCGCCGACAACTTGTTGCACGCTAGTATCGTAGGGAATCTTGACAATAGCTTCAAACACTGTGTCAGGCAAAACCGATTGCGGCACTTCAACTTCAGTCACTTTTGCACCGAGGTGACAGTTAGCGCAAACAATGCGGCCTGTTGCTTCGCGGGGAGTAGCGGGTGCTGTTTGCTGAGCCCAGAAAGGGTAAGCAAATGCTGCTTGGGGAAGTGCGATGTCGCTGGTAAGGAAAAACCCTGCGGCTACGATCGCAATTAAGGCTGTTTTCGCGATCGTCCTGGCACTGCGGCGAAATATCGCAGATAAATTAGTTTGTGGCATTAGAGTATTCAATCTCAAAGGTCAGACAATTTTGGATTTTGGATTTTGGATTTTGGATTTTGGACTTTGGACTTTGGATTATTAGACTGCTTTAGGGATGCAATTATCTGTGGTTTTCACCATTCACCCCATATCTAAAATCTCAAATCTAAAATCCAAAATAGTTTAAGACCACCAAGGTGCTTCGCCGGTGCGGAAATCTGTTTCTGTCCAAGTTGTAAAAGCGATCTTGTCATCTGCGACAGTGGCGTGGGCCAGGGCCAGAGACAAAGGCGCGGGGCCGCGCACCACTTTGCCCTCATTATTGTATTGAGAACCGTGGCAAGGACAGATAAACTTGTTTTCGCTAACATTCCAAGGCACGACGCAACCCAAGTGAGTGCAGACTGCATTGATACCGTAGTCGGCTATAGATTGGTCTTCTTTGACCACAACATAGGTGGGGTCGCCTTTGAGACCTTGGGCTAAGCTGCGATCGCCCGCAGGGTGCGAAGCCAAATATTCGCTAACGATGATGTCGTTACCCAAAGCATCTTTAGCTGTCACTCCGCCCCCAACTGCCCCACTCGACGGAGGAACAAAATATTGGACAACGGGATAGAGTGCGCCCAGTGCCACACCTGTGACTGTACCGAACGTCAGCAAATTCATAAATTGGCGACGCCCCATATCGGGGACATCGGGATTTCCAGCAGAAGATTGAGCCATGACCTGCCTTTACGGTTTTAAGTTACGTTTGTTTGTTAGCTGTTAGCGAACTTGTACGTGCAGAGAAAGGAGGATAATTGCCGTTAATCTGCTCGCACAAATTTTAGGCCGCGAAAATTCCTTTTAAGAATGCGCCTTCCAGCCTTTATTAGAGTATTATTACATTTTTTGAACTTTGTCTTTTATTGTTTAATGGATTAACTCAGGAGCAACCATGACGGGCCAGGATTTACACCAGCTACTGCTAGAAAAATGGGGAAAGTCTTACGATATCAGATTGCGGCGAACGCGGGGCAAGATTTTTGTACAAGTTATGTGGAAATATCTAGAACAGGCATCTTTTCCGATGACGGAGGCTGATTATTTCGAGCATTTGGATGCGGTGGCCAATTACCTCAACGGCTGGGGAAGCACTGAACAGGTGAGAGAATACATCGTAACTACTCGCGATCGCCCGCGTTTGGGCAAAGCTGTCAGCGTTCCTCTAGATTTGGGTGAAAGAGCCTCCGAGTGGTTGCTAGACGAGTTTTGAATCACTCAGTCGATTTTAGATTTTAGATTTTAGATTTTAGATTGACTCTACAGCCGGGATCTGGGGGAGTTCCCTAAAGTTTTGTGTCGCGCCGCGGCTGGATTAGTTGAGCCCAAAGTCCCGAAAATCGATCGGCGAGCTTGTCATACGACTTCCTGCTGGTGAGAAACTAAGCTGTGGCGCATCTAATTTGCACAGTTGTTTTGATTCAAAGTCTTGTGTGGCGGGCTTTGCTGCGCGCCCGCAACTGTGGGATTTAAATACCGCAACAGTTTCTGGGGCTTTTTAGGGGCTTTTTAAATTTTGGGCGATCGGACTTCTAGCTTACCAAAATCATCCGAAGCAATTTCTGTCAACAATTTCACATACAATGAGTGTCAGATATCTTGTGAAATTTAGGAGAATGTTGTAATGGGTGTTGCACTGGGAATGGTTGAAGTCTTAGGATTTCCCGCTGCAGTAGAAGTTGCGGACTCAATGGTGAAAGCAGCCCGTGTTACTTTAGTTCGCTATGAGAAAATAACCCGCGCCTACTGGACAATTATAGTGCGAGGAGATGTTTCTGAAGTGCAAGCAGCCGTTGCTGCTGGAATTGAATCAGTTAAAAAGGTCGATGGCGGAAAGTTGCTATCGTATCACATAATTGCTCGTCCCCACGAGAATCTGGATTACATTTTGCCGATCGGCTACACTCCCGAAGTAGAACAGTTCCGAATGTAGTCAAAGTTTTGACAAAACTTTGGTGTGGAATTTTAACTTTTAGTAATTATAGAGGCGCGGGCGATCGCGTCTCTATATTTTTTTGTCGGCAAGTCGATCGATCTTTCTGTGGAGTTTTTAGCGCCCTAAAAGCTTTACCAAACCAACCCCGCCAAAATACAAGCTTAGCACCGCACCTCCTAAAAGACTTTGCGTTAAAGGGTCAGTAGAAGGCGTTAAAACCGCTCCCAAAACTGCCGCTCCCAAGACTACATAGCGCCAGCCGGAAAGCATTTGGTTGGAAGAAACTATGCCCAAAACGCCGAGCAATACTTGGACGATCGGGATTTGAAAAGCTAAGCCAGTGCTGAACATTAACAACAGTACAAATTTAAAGTATTTGTCGATCGACCACAACTGCTCTACAACATCGGCCCCATAGGTAACAAAGAAATTCAGCGCCGCCGGAATCAGAGCGATGTAAGCAAATACTAAACCGCCCAAAAATAGGAAACTCGAACCTAAAAACACAGGCCCCAGCAACCTGCGTTCTTTCCGAGTCAAGCCGGGGAGAACAAACAGCGCTATCTGGTAAAAAATAAACGGAGTGGCGATGAGCAAACCGCTGTATCCGGCTACTTCGATAGAAACAAAGAAATACTCCCCCGGAGCTAGTTGCAGAAACTTGACGGGCCCTGCCGGTACTTCTAGCAGTTGCACGATGGGTTTAACTGTGAAAAAGCAACCGATTACAGCGATTACTACTGCAATTAGCGAGTAGAAAAGTCGCTGCCGCAATTCTTCTAAATGATCGAATAAAGACATTTCAACTTCGTCAGGAAGTTCGTCGAGAAATTCGTTTTCTAAGTTGCGAGAACCCATCGCACCGCCGGCGATTGGTGCAATGCTGTTTTCGGAGCTAATTGCTTCGAGGTTTTGGTCGGAACCTTGTTCGGGCGTCTCCAAGTTTGAGGGAGCAGTCATAGGGAATGGGTAATTGGTAAGGGGTATTGGGAAGAGGAAAGGGGTAATTTGAAAGTGGTAATTAATTGAAATTGGAAATTGAGAATAGTTATTTCATAATTGCTCCGACTTCCTTCTTCATTCTTTATTCTGACATCAGCAGTAGAAGGAACGATCGATAATTAATCCGTGTATCCGTGTCAAAATCCGTGTCGTGCCTTCATTATTCAATGACGATCGCAATTTTGCCGATCGCGCGGCCGGTTTCGCTGTAAGCGTGGGCTGCTGCTACTTCTTGTAAGCTGTAAGTGCGATCGACAATCTGCTCAACTTTATCGGATTCTATTAACTCCCGCAAAGCCCCTAAATCGCTGGGGTTGGCATTGGCTAGAATGAATTTAGCTTTTTTACCCGAGATAAACCAGCTAGTTAACATCGGTGCGAGGTTCTCGAAACTTGGCAAAGTCGATATATAAATTCCCTCTGGTTGCAGCACTTTTTCGCATTCAGAAAATGTTCTCGTCCCGACAGCATCTAAAATTATATCATATTTATCTGTCTGTTGAGTAAAGTCAATTTCTGCGTAATCCAGGACAAAATCGGCTCCTAAACTCTTCACCAATTCTCTATTTTTAGCACTGCAAACTCCCGTTACTTCCGCATTCATTGCTTTCGCAACTTGCACGGCAAAAGTGCCGACTCCGCCGGAAGCGCCGTTAATCAATACTTTATTTCCGGCTTGAATTTGACCCAAATCCCTGAGCGATTGCAAAGCAGTTAAACCTGCGATCGGTACTGCTGCTGCTTCTGCATGAGTGATGTTTTTCGGTTTAATTGCTGCATCCGATTCTGGCGCGGCCACGTATTCGGCGCAAGCACCCCCATTGATGGGATTTAAGAAAGTATAAACTTCATCTCCGGGTTGAAATTTGGTGACTTCCCGGCCGACTTCCACGACAACTCCCGATATGTCAGAACCGACGATTCGAGGAAAGTTAAATCCTGTTAATAGTTGCAGGTGTCCTTGCCGGATTTTCCAGTCTACGGGATTGACGCTGCTAGCGCGAACTCGCACTAACAATTCGTTGGATTTGGCGATCGGCTTGGACAACTCTCGGTATTGCAATTCCTCGGCTGAACCGTAACGATCGAACGCAACTGCTTTCATGGCAAATTTCCCGGTCTATTTTTAAGAGAAGACTCAATCCTTTACAATTACAGCACATTCGATCTAAATGTGACACAGTAAATTGAGCTAGACTTGTAGCAGCGGGCGATCGACTCTTGGAGGCCTCCAGACCGAAAGCATCCAGGATACAAGCCCCCGGATTCATTCCGAAAGCAGACTCAGTACCCAGAAATAAAAAACCTGTATCCGAGAAACTTGCCCCCCGAATTTATCCGTGGGGTCAATGCTTCAATTCTTTAATCTAAAATCTAAAATCTAAAATCGATTGACAGGACGCAGGCGTGAGGCAATGGGTTCGCTGGCAAGCGTGCGATCGACTAGAGATTAAAATTAATAGGAAGAGGGCGGGCGATCCCATAACCCTGAGCATAATCTACTCCAATCTCCCGCAATTTTTCTAAGATAGTCTCGTCTTCGACAAACTCAGCTATAGTTTCAAGATTCATCGCATGGGCAATACGATTAAAGCCTTCAACGAGCGCTTGAGAAATCAAATTATGACTAATATTCTTGACAAAAGCACCATCAATCTTTAAATAATCAACTGGTAAATTCATCAGATAAGCAAAAGAACTCAACCCACTGCCAAAATCATCTAAAGCAAAGCAACAGCCAATCTTTTTGAGTTCGCCCATGAAATATCTGGCTTGATCAAAGTTTGCGATCGCTGCGGTTTCCGTGATTTCAAAACCAATGGTTTGTGGGGGGACTTTGTAGCGAGAAAATTGTTCGATTAAAAACCTCAGAAACTGATTGTTACTAATGCTGGCCCCAGAAAGATTGATCGTATACAAGCCTTGACTAAGAATATCTTTCTCCGGCAATTTGTGATAATTAGAGAAAAAAGTTTCGATTACCCAACAATCGATCTCAGTTATCAATCCGTAACGCTCTGCGGCGGGAATAAACTCATTTGGAGATACTACTTCTCCATTTTCGTCCAGCATTCTGAGCAAAATCTCATAATGCTCTACTAATGGGTTAGAGCTAATAGAGACAATCTTTTGGCAGTAGAGACGAAAATGATTGGTTCCCAACGCTCGGCTGATTTGGGAAATCACCAGTCTCTCACCACGTTGTTTAATTACTTCCTCATCATCTAGGCTATAAACATGAACACAGTTGCGGCCTCTCGCTTTGGCGGCATAACAAGCTGCATCAGCCTCTCCCAGAACCTGCATCAAATCTTTGCTGGTTTGGTTAATGGCAACAACTCCAATGCTGACCCCGATGATAAAGGTTTTGCTATTCCAAATAAACCGAAACTGATGCACTAAGTCTTTGAGTTTTTCTGCAATCTGAGCTGCTTCAGAGAGCGAACACTGAGAGAGCAAAATACCAAATTCATCACCTCCCAAGCGAGCCAGCATATCACTAGCACGGACTCCCTGTTGAATAAGTGCGGTGATTTGGCGCAGTAGCTCATCGCCAGCAATATGCCCTACGGTATCGTTAACGACTTTGAACTGATCTAAATCTAAATAACAGAGAGCGTGCTGCTGATTGCTATCTTGACAAGAGGCGATCGCCTCAACTAGGTGCTGCTCAAATCTTCGACGGTTGATTAACCCCGTCAGGGCATCGTGACTGGCTTCCCAAGAGAGTTGACGGGTGAGATAGCGCGATTCAGTAACATCATGAAAGACGATAACTGCCCCGATAATTTGACCTTGGCGGTCTCGAATTGGTGCAGCCGAGTCAGCAATGGGGTACTCCGTTCCATCATGGGCAATCAGAATAGTATTGTTAGCTAAGTTCACAATTCGCTCCTCTAATAGAGCCTTGTTTATAGGATTCTCTACTGGCTCTCGTGTTACTTGATCAACAATTAGGAATAATTTAGAGAAAGGAACGCCTTGAACCTCATGAATTTTCCAGCCTGTCAGTCGCTCAGCTATAGGATTGAAATATCTCACATTACCTTGGGCATCTGTAGTGATAACCCCATCACCAATTGATTGCAGTGTCACTTGAGCCAATTCCTTTTCAGCAAAGAGAGACTCTTCAAGACGCTGCCGTTCTTCAATTTCTATCAATAGACGTAAATTCTGCTTTTGGAGTTTTTGTTGCAGCCTTCCGATAGTTAGGTGGGTCTCAACACGAGCTAATACTTCTTCGACTTGAAATGGCTTAGCAATATAATCTACCCCTCCCGCTGCCAGCCCTTGCACCTTATTAAATGTTTCATTTAGCGCACTCAAAAAAATTATGGGAATGTCTGCGGTGCGCTCATCTAATTTTAATTTTCGGCAAACTTCATACCCATCCTGATCGGGCAACTTAATATCTAGTAAAATTAACTCCGTCGATGGAGATTGGGCGGCTCTGAGCGCCATTGCACCTGTCGTGGCACTGCGAACTTTATAACCCTGTGCGCTCAAAGTATCCCTGAGCAGACGTAGGTTATCAGGCAGATCGTCAACAATTAAAATATTGCCTCGGTAGTTTGTAGCTAGATCGCTAACCCTATCGCTAGTTCTATCAACAATCATACTCATTTCCCTAGTTTCCTGCTAGAGGAATATAAACATATGCACAAATAGTATAGTTTAATTATTCGGTTAAAAAAGTCACTTTACCCACAAAGAAGTCCTGCGATCCTGGAGATATGGCGCTGGCAAGGGGGCGCAACCATACAAAATCTGAATAGTTCGGTTAGGGGCACTCCCCCCGTGGTTGCCCTTCTTCGGTTCGCCTAACATCATAAGAAGATTGTTTCAACCCAAGCAGCCGATTTATGAACAAGCACATTTCTCACATGGCAAGTCTACTCGTCATTGCGATCGGATGTCTCGTGCTGCTGGGTTGGCAATTTGACATCTCCCTACTCAAAAGTGGTTTTCCCGGTATGACTGCGACCATGAAAGCAAACACGGCAATTTGCTTTTTGCTGGCTGGAGTTTCTTTGAGATTGTTGCAGTACCAAAGACTAACCCGACTGCATTATCGAGTCGCTCAAGGGACGGCAGGATTCATCATCATCATCATCGGGCTGCTGACGCTGAGCGAGTATCTCTTTGGTTGGCATCTGGGCATTGATGAGTGGCTTTTCCGGGATGTCGGGTCTTCAGAGACTCCTGATCCGGGGCGAATGGCAGTGAATACCGCCTTAAATTTTGTGCTGATGGGAGTAGCACTATTACTGCTAGGGAAAAATTCCCAACGGGACACTTGGTTGGCTCAGATTTGCAGTAGTGTTGCAGCTTTAATGTCTCTGCTAGCTTTATTTGGATACATCTTTGAGGTCAAAATTTTCGCCCAACTAATCGTAGTTACAACAGCTCAAGTACCATCCACGATCCTAAGCTTTTTCATCCTCTATGGGGGAATTTTATGGCTCCGACCCAACGAAGGATTAATGCAAGTAGTAACCAGCCCGCTAGTCGGCGGAGTGATGTTGCGGTGGTTGCTGCCTTGGGCAGTAATCTTTCCAGTGGTAATGAACTGGTTCACTCTTCATGGGGAAAAAGTAGGCTGGTATAACGCTGAATATGGCTATGCCTTGCGGTCAACCATCATGGTTCTCACGTTCTCAATTCTCATTTGGGGGACGGCTCGATCTCTAAACCAGATAGATTTCAATCGCCAACAAACCCAAGTAGAGCTTCAAAAACTTAATGCAACTTTAGAAAATCTTGTGACTGAACGGACTGAAGCTATACGACAATCACAGGCTCGTTTTGCTGGAATTCTAGAAATAGCCAACGATGCAATTATTTCTGTCGATCGCACTCAACAGATTACCCTGTTTAATCAAGGGGCGGAAAAGATTTTCGGCTATAAAACAGAGGAAGTTTTAGGGCAACCCCTAAGCTTACTGCTGCCAGAGCCGTTTAGGAATGCTCACCAGCAGCATATCCAACAATTTGCTCAATCTTCTGGTAGAGCGCGAAGGATGGCAGAACGAGGTGAGATTTTTGGTCGCCGTCAAGATGGCACTCTGTTTCCGGCTGAAGCCTCAATTTCTAGGCTGGAAATGGGAGACGAAACGGTATGTACTGTTATTCTGCGCGATATTAGCGATCGCAAAAAAGCCCAGGAAGAATTACTTCAAACAACAACGCTGCAAAAAGCCATTTTAGATAGTACCAACTACACCATCATTTCCACCGCCGTAGATGGCACGATTCTTACCTTTAATCAAGCCGCCGAGAGATTGCTGGGATATAGTGCCGAAGAAATTGTGGGGAAAGCAACACCTGAGATCCTTCACGACAAGGAGGAAGTCGTGCGGCGCGCCGAAGATTTATCTGCTGAGATGGGAATCTCTATCGAACCAGGATTTGAGACTTTTGCGGCCAAGGCACGCCTTGGAATGCCAGACGAGTACGAATGGTCCTACATCCGCAAAGATGGCAGTCGCATTCCATTACTCCTCTCGGTGACGGCTTTATATGACCCAGAGGGCAAGATCACAGGGTTTCTCTCCATTGGAAACGATATTACCCTCCGCAAGCAAGCAGAAGCATCACTGGCACGCATGGCAGCGATTGTGGAACATTCTGGTGAGGCAATGATTAGCAAGTCCTTAGACGGCATCATTTTAAGCTGGAACAATGCAGCAGAAGAAATCTTTGGCTACAAGGCTGAAGAAATTATAGGACAATCGATTACTATTCTAATTCCACCTCATCTTATCTACGAAGAACAGCAAACTCTCGCCACGCTTCGACAAGGAGAAATAATTAAAAACCATGAAACTGTGCGCGTCCGCAAAGATGGACAGCTTATCGACATCAATTGTACCATATCACCTCTGAAGGACACAGCAGGCAGAATTCTTGGGGCTTCTGTAATTAAACGCGACATCACTGCTCGCAAGCGTGCTGATATCGAGCGCCAACAAATGGAGACAGCTTTACAAAAGAGTGAAGAGCAGTTTCGCCATGCGTTTGAAGATGCGTCGATCGGGATGGCAATCCTTTCCCTTGATGGGCATTTTCTTAAAGCCAATTCGGTTTTATGTCAGATTCTGGGTTATTCCCAAGCAGAACTTTTAGGGTTAACGTATCAAAGCATTACCCATCCTGACGATTTAGAAATGGACATCAAAAACGTCAATCTTCTATTAACAGGAAAAATAGAAAGTTACTCTCAAAGAGAAAAGCGTTATATCCATAAGCAAGGACATATTATTTGGGGTTTACTTAATGGCTCAATAATCAGAGATAAGGCGGGAAATGCGCTAAGTTTTATTGCTCACGTTCAAGATATTACGGACAGAAAAAAAGCTCAAGACAAGCTAGAACTGCAAAGCATTATTATGAATAATATGGCAGGTGGCGTATGTTTAGTCAAAGCCTCAGACTTGACGATGGTCTACACTAATCCTAAATTTGATGCGATATTTGGCTATACAGAGGGCGAACTCGCAGGTCAACCCATTGGTGTAATAAATTATGTCGATACACAGGTTACACCCGACGAAACCGTTGAAGATATTGTGACTCAACTCGATCGGGATGGGGAAGCGAAATATGAAGTCTACAACAAAAAAAAAGATGGCACACTCTTTTGGTGCAGAGTTCATACATCTAGGTTTGAGCATCCTGAATACGGAACTGTATATGTTGCCGTTCAGGAGGATGTATCGCAGCTAAAACTTGCTCAGCAAGCCTTACAATCCACCACAAATCGCCTTAACTTTCTCCTGAACTACAGTCCCGTCGTCATTTTTAGCAGTAAAGCTGATGGCGACTATGGCGCAACCTTCATCAGCGAAAACATCAAAGACGTAATGGGCTACGAAACTAAAGCATTTTTAGAAGAGTCTGGATTTTGGATGAATCATCTGCATCCCGATGAAGTAGACCAGGTGGTTAATGGAATAACTAACCTGTTCACCGATGATTTTTATTTTCAGGAATTCCGTCTTCTGCACGCAGATGGGAATTATCGCTGGGTACTCGAACAACTCAAGCTAATTCGCGATCGTGCAGGTAGACCAGTGGAAATCTTGGGATATTTAATTGATATTAGCGATCGCAAACAAGCTGAGGTAGAACTTCTGCAGGCAAAAGAAGCAGCAGAAGCAGCCAACCAAGCCAAGAGTGTCTTCCTCACCAATATGAGCCACGAACTCCGCACCCCCCTCAACTCAATTTTGGGATTCACGCAATTGATGAGCTATGAGAGCAATCTGACTCCTTCTCTCCAAGAACATTTACAGATTGTCAATCGTAGCGGTAGACATTTATTGGACTTGATTAACGATATTTTAGATTTATCCAAAATAGAGAGCGGACGGATGACGCTAAATCCTTCTGACTTTGCTTTCACAAGTTTGCTGACTTCTATTGAACAAATGTTCCAAGTTAAAGTCCAATCTAAAGAATTGCAACTCATTTTCGAGCTAGATCCAGACATTCCTGAATTTGTGCATAGCGACGAGAAAAAACTCTATCAAATCTTGGTCAATCTGCTCGGTAATGCGATTAAGTTTACCAATCAAGGAAGCGTCACCCTACGGGTAAGAGCAGCACAAAGAGACAACACATCCTGTCACCTATGTTTTGAAGTTGAGGATACAGGCGTGGGAATTGCGCCCACAGAAATTGACAGCTTATTTAAGGTATTTGTGCAAGCCCAAGCTGGAAATAATTTGAGTCAAGGCAGTGGGCTTGGTTTAGCCATCAGTCAAAAACTCGTCAAACTTATGGGCGGTCTGATTCGGGTTAAAAGCACTTTGAACCGAGGTAGCACTTTTTCCTTTGAGATTCGTGTACAGTTACCTCAAGCAGAATCCTTACCCCCAAAATCAATTAATCAAAGAGTAATTAGTTTAGCTCCCGGACAACCGGCTTACCGCATTCTTGTCGTTGAAGATTTAGCAGAAAATCGCCGCTTGTTAGTCGATATCCTTACTTCCATTGGCTTTGAGGTGAGAGAAGCAACACAGGGAGTGGAGGCAATCTCACTGTGGGAGAGTTGGTTGCCACACCTGATTTTCATGGATCTGCGAATGCCCATCATGGACGGCTACACAGGTTAGAGTCGATAGGGGCGTTGCCACCCCTACCTCTCCTTCAGAACGGAACGTGAAACTTTCGCTTCATTCCGCT
>NZ_JAUBPI010000123.1:0-16281 GCF_036700645.1 Microcoleus sp. S36b_A4
AGTTTTTTTTCAACAATTCTCTAAAAGCCTCTTGACAAAAGACTTACAGTCTTAACTTGTCACCAATGGTTGTTTACAGGTGATGCTGGAATCGGCAGAAGCGCCTAATCAGCAAGTCTTGGCCCCGTGGGTGAGTAAGTCGATCGCTGGTTTGGGGGCTGCATCAATTGAAAAAGTCAAGGTTTACGGGCGACAGACGGGCGCAAAAGTGCCGGCGTGGAGTCAAGAGTTTGAAGTGGCGGGGCTAAAGTTGCCTGTTACGGATGTTACAGAGGGGCGGACAAGTCCTAGTGAAAATACGGAGTCAAATCAGCTTAGTTTGAAGGAACGGGCTAAGCTTGGGGATGTGGAGGCGATCGCCAGTCTGTTAAATCTTCCGTTGCAAAACAAGGGGATTACGGCGACTGCGAGTTTGCAAGACGGTTGTTTGCAGGTGATGCTGGAGGGCGATCGGGTTCCTGATGAGGAGGTTTCTATCAGGGTTGTTCGCAGGGAGTTGACGAATTTGAAGGCGGGGGCGATCGCTTCTGTGAAAGTTTACGGGCAGCAGGCGGGTGAGGATTTTCCGGCTTGGAATCGAGAGTTTGAGATAGCGCAAGTACAGTTGACATCAAGTCCAGCGAAATTAAGCGTGAATAATCAAGCTTCATGTTTTCAAGCGAAAATTCCAGACAAAAATACGCCAAAACAACTAGCTCAGTCAGCTTTAAACTTTCTCCAAACAACATTGCTTAGTCATCCAATAATCAGTAAACTGTATGAACAAAGTTTAGTTTTTATCAAAGACAACAAGTACATTATAAAAAACAAAAAAACGATGACAATCGCTATTATATTTATAGCGCTGGTAATAGTTAGTGCGATATTTTTGAATAAAGATGCGAAGTTTCAAAGAGAAGTATATGCTTCCTTTGATAGCTACCCGAAAAAGTCCCAACAAGAAGGATACAAAAAAATGTTTGAAGCATATACACTTGAGAGAGCAAAACAATATGGTCTAGAGTATTGCAGTGACTTATCAAAAGGTATGAGTGAAGAAGAATTATTCCGTGCCTACAACGATAGACAACTGAATAGATATATGAAATCTCTAGAAAACGGAACCATGAGTGAGCGAGAAAATATAGATTTATTTGTGGTAGAACGAGAGATACAAGGAGCGGCTATAAAAGTATATTGTCCTCAGTTCCAGAATGTAATTGATAAAGTTCCTCTCCAAAAACGTTTAGATGCTACAGATAAATAAACCAAGAAAAAGCTAAAAATAATTCGGTATATAGCTTTTTCAGTAGCAACCAACTCAATGTGACTTTTTATGACCTAGTTAGGATATAAACAACCTACTAAATATGACCTTATATGGCTTGACAAGTTTGGGAACTTAGGCAATAATCTATAGTTGAGACAGCAGATACATTAAGTATTGTATTTTTCAATAAAAAATAGATTTTAGAGGAGTTTAGTAACTATGAATGATGAAAAAGTTTTATCATGGCAAGATATAAAAAATGACTTCAGTGGTAGTGTTATTTTACTCGGAAATGGGTTTAGCTGTGCAGTTTGGGGAAAATTTCAATATCCATCACTTTATGAAAAAGCTTGCGTTGCAAGTGAGCATCCGCTCTCAAAGGAAGATCAAGATTTATTTAAAGCCCTGGAAACTAAAAACTTTGAGAGAGTTCTTCTCGCCCTTTCAACTGCTAGAATGATAAATAAAATTTTAGGAAAAGATTATTCAGTTATAAAAGAGCGATACGAGAGCATTAAATCAGCGTTGGGATATGCTGTCAGAAGTGTACATATTCCCTGGAAAAATGCAACAGAGAGTGGTGTCTTAAACAACATCAGAAGAGAACTGCTAAATTATAAATGCGTTTATAGCACCAACTATGATTTACTAATTTATTGGGCAGTTATGTCCGAATCAGATGGAGATGGATTTAAGGATTATTTCTTTCAAGCGAAAGCGAATAATTATTTTGACATTACTAACACAGAAATTCACGGAGACGCCACAAGAATCCTTTACCTTCATGGTGGGCTGCATCTTGATCGAAGCACGTCAGGACAAACAATCAAACGCAAACAAGAAGAAAACACAAACCTCCTTGATTCATTTGGCAAAGGATGGAGTGGGGGAACTGTACCTCTGTTGATTGCAGAAGGAGATGCAAAAGATAAACTAAAGTCTATATATAGTTCTGATTACCTCTCATTCGCCTATGCTCAATTTGCACAGCACAAAGGAGCGCTTGTTGTATTTGAGCATTCACTTGGGGACAGTGAGCAGCATATTGTGGATGCTATAAAAAGAGCAAAGCCTAGCCCTATAGCTATTTCTATCAGTCGCAATAAGTCACCGGAAGAAATTATTCACATAAAAGCAGAACTACATAAAAAACTTGACGAGGCAAGTAAATTAGTTTTTTTTGATGCTGAAACTCATCCTTTAGGCTTATTAGCAATGAGGGTAAATAATACTTAAGCCGGTTTCTCTGACAGGCGATCGCCCTTACATCCCTGTCAAAAAGCGCGATCGCCCCTCACTTAGATTATTTAGAGAAAACACGACCAGAATAATATTTTGTCATCGATTCCTGAGAAATAATCCCATGACAAGATTCGTCTCTCAGCAAATCCCCTCTCGCTTCTAGCCAAGGCATTTCACTGCAAATCATTCGTTCCAAAGTTTCATCATCATACTCAAAATATGCCTCACCAACTTCTTCGATAAACTGCCCAATTTTTTGGGGAAGTTTCGGTTGTTCGATTTTCTCTGTAATTGGTTCCCAACTAAATTGGCATTGGTACTTCTCTAATAAATCAGGAATAACCGGGCCGTGAATCCAGGCTTGAAAATCTGCATCAAATAGTGGCGTGCCGTAAACTCCTAAATACCAAGCTTGAGCGTAATACACGAGTTTTTGTAGCTTGTAGACGTTGATTGCTACATCAGTTTGCGCGGCTAACCAAATCAAAGCATTTGCAATATCTCGATCGCTGATTTTTTCCGAATTAGTTGCAACCGCAACAACTTTCAGTTGACCTTCGCCTATCTGTTCCAATAGTTCAGAAACTGACAAGTTAAATTCTCCGGCAATTTGCTCAACTCTTTGCCATACCGGAGAACTTACAGTTATTTGATATTCAGTTGTTATTGAGGTAGCTTGGGTCATGGCAGTTTTTAAAGCTGACTTAAATAATTGTAGCAAACAGTGCGGAATAATGACCTAATAGCGATCGCCCTTACATCCCAAATTGCCAAAAAGCGCGTGAAGCGCAGCTATCCCGTAGGGAATCGCCCCTACATGAATTATTCAAGCTAACTCCGACACACTCAGCCGCCCTTCTACGGGTTCATACTCATCCTCTAAAAGCCAATACTGCGCCTCCTCATAACTCTGACTAGAAAACACAACTTTATAACCCTCAGCCGGATCGTATATCTGACAATTTCCCTCAGCGTCACTTAGTAACAAAAGCAGATAAGGCGGTGAAAGATTTGGATCGATCCATACCTCTGTAAATTCCCAGTTATTCTTCACTGAATCGGCTTCGAGGCGTAACGTGGTATCGGTTTTCTGCATCAAATTTTATATCTCAGTAGTAAAGTAAAAGATGGCTACCATCCGGGTCAACTCTATAACCAATTGATTCAGCAAAAAACATACCATAACGATCGTAGCCCCGAATCGTACCTGTAAATTCTCCATCTTCTATTATGGCTTGAGCTACCTGATTCATACTAGCCTCATCGTTAAAAATATGAGCAGCACGTCCTTTATTAAGCAGTCTTCTCATTTGGGGCGTGTCTGGCAAGTGTTTAGCAATGTGCCTGCTGTCAAGGGTGATTTTGCGATTAATTCCACTCATTAATTAATTATTGAGCATACAAGTATGATTAAATCATGCGATCGCCCTTACATCCCAAACTGTGAAAAAGCCTGTAGGCGTAACCAGCAGCCGACAATGGGGGCAGCATCGCTATGCCTTTAGCAAATCCCCATCAGTCAACAGTTGATACTAGGAAATATCGCTCTAAAAAATACTTGACAGTCAAAATCTGGCGGTGTATTATAGAAGTAGTGCAAAAAATGAAAAACATGAGACTAAAAAGTTGGGAGTCTCCCCGCAGCGAGGGTAGAAACTCCAAAGGTAAAGGCGGCTCAGCCAGAGCTCGGCAACTCAAAAAGCAACAGCAAACTCTGCGAAAACAGTTAAAAGCTCAACACGATCGACAAAACAACCAACAAAACCATCAAGGGAAGGAAACCCATAATTCCTTCCCTTTTTTTGTATCTTTGCGCTGCTCAATCCCGCTGAATGTTCGGACAAATCGTGCTAGTAATGCTCGCCTGGGAGGGTTCCTCTTGCCAGCAGTTGAGAATGCCTTGCAACTCCCCCTTCAAAGTTTCTAAGGCTGCAATTTGCACGGAAATTTCCTCTACCTTAGCCGTTAGATGCTGCTTCGCTTCAGAGCAAGGCAAGTCTCCCCGATCGCGAACCTGTAAAATATCCTTAATCTCCTGAAGGCTCAAACCCAGAGCCTGAGAGCGTTTAATAAACGCCAACCTATTAAATACCGTTTCGCCAAACAAGCGATAACCAGCGGGCGATCGCTTTACCGCAGGAGACAGCAAGCCCATCTCCTCATAGTAACGAACAGTTTTCACCGACAAACCACTACAGGCAGCTACAGAGCCAATTTTGTACAGTTTCTCGGCCACAGAAATATTCATAAACTCAGCATCCAAGATCGAAAGACTTTCTTGCCCGATCTTTTAGTGCCTCAGATCCAGGGAGTCGATCGGCACCTCACCCAGTCACCATTGCCCGGTAATCTTAATAAGGAGGATTTTTTTTAGACACATTAAGCACGGGCAACTGAGGTCTAGAAGACTGAGGAGGAAGATAGTATTCAGGAGCAGGTGCGGGTTGTTCGGCTCCAGAGCGGTAAAATTGCCACCAGCGGAGACCCATCGCCACCCCAGCCGTACCCAGTCCAAAAGCCAATAAAGAGCCACTCGCACCCATGCTGCCGATGGCTGCATCGACAATGCCCACTGTCACAACAAAGCTGGTAATTGGTTCTCTACGGTAAGCTGACCTCAAAAGTCGCGTCCACGAAGCATTCATTTGGTTTTACTCTGTTCTATATTTATTTACAAGCTCTAAAACTTAGAGTTGGCGGAACGATCGGGATTTCTAGCAAGGGAGACTAGCTTCACCTAAATTAATCTTCTCGCCTGTGGGGAATTGTACGGGAGCGAGGCAAAATTGCCAAGCTTGTCAAATCAAAATTCCACCCCATATATACCTCCAAAAGCCAGCGATTGCATTCGGGAACAGATCTCTCTCGACAGAGAAGTCGCTGGGCTTGTTTCTAATTAATATTTTAATCAATTCCCGAATTTGTCGCGGTCAGCAGAACTCACACCCCCTGCCGTTTGAGTCAAGACAAAGTGTAAGGCTGACCGCGCCATTGCTAAAATTAGTTGAGACCTAACCAGGACAGCAAGCCCTGGCCTGTGACATACTCGATAATTAAAGTTAGAGAAAAACCGATCATCGCGGCTCGACCGTTAAGGCGTTCCGCATAGCTGTTGAAGCCAAACTTAGGCTGTTCCAGTTTGGGAGTGACGGTGGGTTGTAGTTGTGTCATTGCTTTGGGTACCTGGCGATCGACGCTATTCAAATGTGGAATTCAATGTTAGTTACAAATCTTAAACATTGCTACTTCTATTATAAAGAGGGTTAACCGCCGTCAACCGTCCCGGAAGAGAAAAAACTGCCACCAACTAATGCCAATTAATTATACCCGCTCAAAATATGACTAATCAGTTAGATAACGATAAGCTTCCTGTCGCCGTACAGCGAGTAGCCTTTGCCCTTCGTACAACAGGCTGGATTTGCTTCTGGGTACAGGTAGTGCTAGGGGTGGTAGCGGCGATCATTTTGCTCTTTGCCATCCCCTTCGCCCTCCCCAGGGCTAGCGCCGCTGCGGGTTCAACCAGTGCCGGCACCGGCGGCGGCGTATTTTTTGCCATTTGCGGGCTGGCCGTACTTGCTTACAGCGTATATCGCTCTTTCCGCTTCACCCGCTTGTCGAGACAACTGCGATCGCCCGCTAACGCTGTCCGTCCCAAAAAAGCAGACACGATCAAAGAGGTGCGGCTGGCACTGATGAGCAACTTGTCAGGAATGGTGCTGACGCTGATAGGCGCAGAAGCCATCAGCGGCACGCTTTTAGCCAAATCTCTAGCTCAGCCGCAAGCCTTGTTCGGTGCCGCAGTCGATGTGGGCCGATTTATTCAGCCCCTAGATATATTTGTGGTACTCGCCAATACTCACGCCACTGTTGCCCATTTTGTCGGGATTTTCGGGGCTCTGTGGTTGCTCGATCGCATCCACAAGCAATAGTTCTGGGGAATTGGGCATGGGGCATGGGGCATGGGGCATGAGCCTTCCCAGGGAATGGGGCATGGGGCATGAGCCTTCCCAGGGAATTGGCCCGCGCAGGGCATGGGCATGAGTGGGAATTGGTTATAAGTTATTGGTTATTAGTTATTGGTTATGCGTTATTGGTTATTTGTGAGGGCCTACTAATGCCCGATGCCCGATGCCCGATGCCCGATGCCCGATGCCCGATGCCCGATGCCCGATGCCCCACTCTCCCCCAACCTACATCCGGAATCACTGCCAACCTGTCGAAGAACGTACTCAGATACCTTCTACCAAGACAACATGAATATCATGGCACTGAAACCCGAGGCTTATTTTGGGGTGACAGATCACCCAACTATTGAAATTTCTCAAGAAAGTTTTCGTTCTGTCCTAGGTCAAATAGAAGCTGAACTCGTATGTAGCGACACCTATAGCCAAGCTCTAGCTAGCTTGCAAACAATGTTGGGTGAAGCAGCCTCCGCTGCCGAAATTTTAATTAGAGCAGTTAGCAGAGAAGCCGTCAAGCTCGCATTCGATCGATTTCCCAAACAAAACAAAATTGAACCGCAAGTAGCCCCAGAGAGTTTTACTGCTGTAAGTCCCGCCATTGAGACGGTGACAGAAATTCAAGAATTGGAGCCACCAGTAGCTGTTCCTGTCTTCTATTGGCGCAGCGCTAGTGTGGAAGCGCCGCCCCAAACCGAGTCCGACACAGAAGAAAATTCCGATCGAGACACTGACACTTCTGAAGACAGCAAAGAAGCGCCCCAAGACGAAATTAAATTCGAGTCTGCTCCACCTGCAACTGTCACCGTCCCCGGAAAATCCTTCCCAGGGTTTGGTTTTCCCAAAAAGCCGAAAAAACTCACCAGGGAAGAAGAAGCAGCAATAGCAGTTCAACAGCGAGAAGAGTGCCTGCGGGAGTTGGGTGGAGAATTGCGTAAGGGACGGCAAATTCGCTCCTTATCTCTGCTGCAACTCCACAGTCAAACTCTTGTGCCGGTTCACCACATCGAATCGATCGAAAATGGGGAAATCGACAAACTGCCCCAAGATATTTACGTTAGAGGTTTTATCCGCAGACTGGGCGACGCCTTGGGACTAGACGGCAGCGCTATGGCGAATGCTTTGCCCAAACCCGCTCCGAGTCCAATTCCCAGTATGTATGTGTCTGTTTCCGATTCCGACTCAGGCGAAGGCTTTCAAATGCGTCCGGTGCATTTGTACATCGGCTACACCGCTTTGATGGCTGGGGCTGTAGGGGGTTTGGGTTGGCTGTCGCAGCAACCCGTGGTGCCAGGAGCACAGGCAGTACCTCAACCGCAGGTGACACCGCCAGCCTCAGTTGCACCGGCTCAGAAGACCCCAGAAAAAGCACCTCAACCGGGCTTGAAGAAGTCTAATAACGGGGGATTGAGGATGGGGGCTGACATGGCCCCGCCGGAGGTGATTTTTGGTTAGTGTGTGTCGGGCGATCGATCGTCCGACCACTCTCTTGGTGCAGGTGAACTCGGAAACCTGGTTTCCGAATTCACCTCCATACGCATACTTGCTTGAAGAAATAAGTCCAGGAGAGCAATTACGGTTGAGATTTTAGTTCAATCCCCCACCTTCATCCATCTGTAGAGTCAATTCTAAAATCTAAAATCTAAAATCTAAAATCTAAAATCTAAAATCTAAAATCGCCAGCCCGTGTACCCAAAGTGATTTTTCAACTGCATCAGGAAACCCGATATGTGCGATAAACTATCTATTTGACCACTCCTAAAAGAGGTTTCCGATAAGATGAGTTCCCCAGCCACCGCTGCTTTCTCCGATCTCGATCCGCTATCGACTCACTCGCCAACAGCCACGAGTTTGGCGGCACCAGACACTGCTTTGGTAACGGCGGCTCAACTGCCAAAAGCATCTTGGACAATAGAAGATAGTGAGAAACTCTACCGAATTCAAGGTTGGGGCGAACCGTATTTTTCGATCAATGCAGCCGGTCACGTTACAGTGTCTCCCAAGGGCGATCGCGGCGGTTCCCTCGACTTGTGCGAACTGGTAGACTCTCTCAAACAGCGAAATTTGGCTTTGCCCCTGCTGATTCGATTTTCTGATATTTTGGAAGACCGGATCGAGCGCTTAAATTCTTGTTTTGCCAGAGCGATCGCTCGGTACAATTACAAAAATGTCTATCGCGGTGTGTTTCCAGTCAAATGCAACCAGCACCGACAATTAATTCAAGATTTGGTGCGTTTCGGTCAACCCCATCACTTCGGACTGGAAGCCGGCTCGAAACCAGAATTAATGATAGCTTTGGCGACCTTAAAAACCCCAGGCGCTTTGTTAATTTGCAACGGTTACAAAGATCGCGAATACATCGAAACTGCTATTTTGGCGCAGCGGCTAGGCCAAACTTCCGTAATTGTGCTGGAGCAAATTGAGGAAGTAGAACTCGCTATCGCCGCGAGCAAAGCATTAGGAATTAAACCGATTTTGGGAGTGCGAGCAAAACTCACTACCAAAGGCGTTGGCCGCTGGGGAGGCTCCACGGGCGATCGGGCAAAATTTGGCTTGACAATTCCTGAAATTATCCGCGCAGTCGGCGAACTAGAAAAAGCTGGAATGCTCGATTGTTTGCAGTTACTGCACTTTCACATCGGCTCTCAAATTTCCTCAATTAGCGTCATCAAAGACGCCATTCGAGAAGCCAGCCACATTTATGTAGAATTAGCTAAATTGGGAGCTAATATGAACTACTTGGACGTAGGTGGCGGACTCGGCGTTGACTACGACGGCTCTAAAACAAACTTCCACGCTTCCAAAAACTACAATATGCAAAACTACGCTAACGACGTAGTAGCGGGAGTGAAAGATGCTTGCGACGAGCGGAAAATCCCGGTTCCCATTATCATTAGCGAAAGCGGGCGGGCGATCGCTTCTCATCAATCAGTGTTAGTTTTTGACGTACTCGGTACTAGCGATGTCCCCAGAGAAGTACCAGAACCAGTAGATGAAAACGCGCACCAAATTCCGCGAAATCTCTACGAAATTTACCAATCTATCAGTCCCGAAAATTACCAAGAAGTTTATCACGATGCTATCCAATTCAAGGAAGAAGCAGTCAGTTTATTTAACTTAGGCTATTTGGGAATGGCGGAACGGGCGAAAACCGAACAGTTGTACTGGGCTTGCTGCGATAAAATCCAGATGATCGCGCGGCAAAAAGAATATGTATCTGACGATTTGGAAGACTTAGAAAAGGTGATGGCGTCTATTTATTACATCAACTTATCTGTTTTCCAGTCAGTACCAGACAGTTGGGCAATTAACCAATTATTCCCAATTATGCCAATTAACCGACTCGACGAAGAACCAACTCAACGCGGTATTTTAGCTGATCTTACCTGCGACAGCGACGGCAAAATCGACCAATTCATCGATTTGCGAGATGTAAAGTCGGTTTTGGAACTGCATACTCTCAAACCAGGAGAACCGTACTATTTAGCGCTATTTTTGGGGGGTGCTTATCAAGAAATTATGGGCAACCTTCACAACTTATTCGGCGATGCAAATGCAGTTCATATTCAGCTAACACCTTCTGGCTATCATATCGAACACGTTGTGAAAGGAGACACTATGAAAGAAGTCCTCAGCTACGTACAGTATGATTCAGAAAATTTGGTTGAAAGCATCCGCCGTCAGACAGAAGCAGCTTTGCAGCAAAATAAAATTACTCTTTCCGAGGCCCAGCTTTTGCTGCAAAATTACGAGCGGAGTCTCAGCCAATATACTTATCTTCAGTCTTAAAATGTAGGGTGCAACCTAAGCACATTACCAGAATTAAAAGCTGAGATCATAAACGTAAAAGTAGGGTGCGCCTAGCGCACCTTACCTTGATCCCTTAGCAATTGCCAATTAGCAATTAGCAATTATGCACCATGACCGAGAATTTCAGATATCGCCCGCCGCTCTTCTCCCTGCTGAGTTGGTAAAACTTGGCGAGCGTCAGTAATCAGCCAATCGAGAGCCGCCGCTTGCAAATCGATCGCAGCCCCGGTTTTATCAACGCAGTAGCGCCCGAACACCAGTTTGTCAACCAACCGCACCTCCGGGCCCAAACGAGAATACTCAAAAATCACGCTGTTTTCCACAGTGGCGCCACTGCAAAGCCAACAGTTTGGACCAATCATTGTCGGGCCGACAATTTTTGCTCCATCCTCAATGATCGTCATTCCACCAATGTAAACAGGCCCAGTAATATCAACCTTATCCCAGTTGACAGCTACATTCAAACCAGCATAAATGCCGGGGCGCACTTCAATTCCCGGAATCGAAACATTTTTAACTTGTCCCAGCAGCACGCTCTGAATTGCCCGCCAATAGTCAGGAACTTTGCCGATATCCACCCACTCAAAGTCCATGCTAATCCCGTAAAAAGGTGCGCCTTCTGCTACTAGCTTGGGAAATAACTCCGAACCGATATCATATTCCTGACCCGAAGGGATGTATTTGAATATTTCCGGTTCAAAAATATAAATACCAGTGTTAATGTCGGTACTCAGAGCTTCTTCTACAGAAGGTTTTTCTTGGAAAGCTTTAACTTTGCCAGACTCGTCTGTTACCACCACTCCGTAACTGGGAACCTCTTCGCGGGGAACCGATTTCATAACAATAGTAGCGATCGCCCCTTTTTCCCGGTGCCACTTCACAGCAGCAGTCAAGTCCAAGTCAATCAAAGCGTCGCCGCACAGCACCACAAAAGTATCGTCAAAAAACGGCGAGAAGTCCTGAATTCGTTTCATGCCACCAGCCGAACCGAGAGCCTCTCCAATCAGTTCTCCCTCCTCAATTCGCCCTTCAAAAGAATAGGCAATTTGTACCCCAAACTTTTGACCGTCACGGAAGTAGTTTTCAATCACGTCTGCCAGGTGGGAAACATTGACCATAATCTGGTCAAATCCGTGCTGGCGGAGCAATTCAACCAAAAACTCCATCACTGGCTTTTGCAGGATGGGAATCATCGGTTTGGGTATTGTCTGAGTAATAGGACGGACGCGAGTGCCTTTACCGGCCGCCAGAATCATCGCTTTCATTCTTAACTTCCTCAACCCTCTGTTAACTGATATCAACTGAACAATTAGATGCTAGCGGTTGCGATCGTCGAATCGATCGAGCGCGGCAAAATCCTGACCTGTTTATAGGCGACATCGTACCAGGCTATCAATGACTCTTCCCTATTTGCTTGATTTAAGAAACCAGGAATCGGGAATCAGCAAAAACTTCGCACTCCCGCTGTCCGCATTCGAGACTCAACAGCAGAATGTCGGCGAGCGAGGTTCTGTCTGGAATTTTAACCGACGCAGCGGCACAGTTATTAGTTTCGCTTCGCCCGATAACCTAATACCCTGCAAGCTCAAAGCGCGCGGATTTTGAGGTCTTGATAAAACTCCTCTTGAAGCAACTCTACTTTAGACTGAGCCGATAGCAGCAACAACGCCCAAAAAATACCCACGCGGTCATGATTTGGCAAGTGAACTTCCCCAGTCGATACCGGGTGTTCTGGGTTGACAGGAGAGTGCAAATCGTTATGATGCCAGAGCTCTAGCAATTTCTCCAAGTCCAGCCAACCCTCGTCAATTTCCGCGCCCCGCTGAGCCAGAAACCGTTCGAGTTCACTAGCAGTTTCAACGAGATTTTCTTGGTGAGCTAGCTCAAAGATAGCCTGTGCCGCTTGCGATCGCATTTTTGAAGTAGGGCGGCGTCGGGGAGTAACTGTCTGCTCCATTGCTGCTTTCATTAGCTGCAACTGCTCAATCAGTTCTGGGAGAGTCACCGGGCGTTTTTGCGGTAGTTGAGCTACACCGCGACGGCGCAATTGTCGCTCTAAATGCTGCGGCAAGTGTCGCCCGCCTGAGTGTTCTGCGTCTTCTACTGCCGGCTCGTCGGCCGAGTCGGGATTCGCGGGGGGTTCGGAGAGGACGATACTTTCTGCTTTGAGCAACACCAGCATTGAAGCGTACAAAAACGCTTGGCCGGAGTGGGACAAATCGGAGAAATCCTTACTCTGATCGGCATCGCAGGCGTTCGTAAGCTTGCTCAGACATCGATCGAACACTTCAATTACCTTAACGTCCCAAGGATCAATTTCTCCCCGTTCGGCTAGGTCAATTAAAATTGCGATCCCCTCAGAAATCGTTTCTAACCCATCTTGGTCTCGGGAAACGGCCATTCGATTTTAGATTTTAGATTTTAGATTTTAGATTTTAGATTTTGCCTCTGGGAAAACGAGAGAGCATATCAAATTAAGTGGCGGTTATTTCAGCAGCTTTGGCATCAATGGCTGCTATTTCTAGACTTATCGGTTCAGCACTTTCTAACAAAGGTTGTTGGCCTTCTACTTCGGCTTTATAGCGTTCAAGATTTTGTTCTAATTCCTGAATCCGCTGCTCTTTTTCGCGAACTTGGCGAATCTCTTGGCGCAACGCGAGGGTTCGCTGCATTCTCGACCACAGACTGAACAGCCACGCTAGTGTTGCCCCTAATCCGGTCGCTACAATTAGTTCTACGCACAGCGGAGCTTTAACTTGGACGCCTTGGATAACTTGAATCGCAACTGGCTCTGTATTTTCGATGCTGAATAATACTAGAGCCAAGCAAATCAGAAAGATGAAGAAGAAATTTAGCGATCGCATTTTCTCTGTTCCTAATTCTCAATTCAGGTTAAGCAAATTATTTACCATTTGTCAACTTTTTTTTGGCAGATCTTCTCAGTTTTTTTGATAAGATAAAATCGGGTCAATTAACCATACTATCGGGGGAGGGGCGGGTTTATTGGAGTTCTGAGAGTTTATTGAAGATATTGGTTAACCCGCCCCTGCAGGAGATATCCTCTTTAGGTTTGACCGATGTTTTGGGGTTTCTTGCCGATTCCCAGTGCTGGCAATATTTGATATTTCAAAGCAATGCCCGCGGCTACAAACAAGGCAATAATCAGCGCCCCAATTCCTACCGGGCTGGGAATCCAGAATATCGCCTCCAAATAGTTAACTTCTCCGGGTTTGAGCTTCCAAACTAACTGTTTTCCTTGCTGATAGCTTTCGGGAACCAGCGCACCGGCGACTGTTTCAATACTTTCGGCGCCCCAAGGCGTGTTCAAGCTAAAGTCTAGCTCCAAAAGTCCCCCCGGACTCAGCAGCAGACTGCCATTAGAAGAAAGCAGAGAAAGAGAGCGCAAATCCAATTCCAAACTCAACCGATTTCGCAGCATTAATAACAAATTATTCTGCTTGACACTAAGGTGAGATTCAAACTTCGGCAAATCGGTTTCTAGCGGACTTGCCTCCCGATATTTTGTGGTTGGTGCGATCGGATTGTAAAATTGGTTGAACTTGTCTTGCAACTCGGCTCCATTATTGAAAGGAATCCTCACCAGAACTTCTGTGGGGGAAACCCGTTTAGTTTTTCCGTCCAGCAACCTCACCCGGCTTTCTACGCTTTTCAACCATTCTGCAACAGTTTCGCTGCTGAAGCTCGTCAACCTTTCCCCTAGTTTTATGTGCTGCACGATTTCGCCGCGATTTTGACTCTCAAAGTTGACCCCGACATCGTACTGAACGCATCCAGTCACTAGAGTTAAAAGGCAAAAAACCAAAGGTAAAAGAAAGAAAAAGTGCTTTTTCTTCTTCCCAGTTCCATCCTTGACATTTGGCTCTTTCATTATAAATTTTTCCCTATTTTTCCCTATTTGCATGAATTAGCAAAGCGTTGAATTGCCGACACTGTTTCTATGTTTGTTTAACTGGTTCCTAGGCTCTGCCTGGGAACCCATGTCCAGAGGCTTTGCCTCGCAAGCTTTCATCCAAACTCGAGGCAAAGCCTCATGATATGTATTACCAGGCAGAGCCTGGTAACGAGTAAAAACGCACTGAACTTATTGCCTCGAAGCTACACCCAACTGTTGAAACAGCATACTTGGCAAATAGGCTGCACCGCCTACCCATTCGGCTTCGCTGCTTAAATCTGCCAAATTTTTAAACGCTTCAAAAATGCTGCCTGCCACCATTGTATTCTTGACGCGACCCACAATTTTGCCTTTTTCTACTTTATAGCCTAAGTCCAAATTGACAGAAAATTCGCCAGCTAACTGATTGGACTGACCGGCACCTAAAACCTGCTCTACTATTAGACCTTCATCCATGCTAGCAATCAAGTCTTGAGTGGCGGTATTTCCTGGTGAAATGCAAAAGTTAGTCAAATCAGGGCCTGGGCGAGACAATCCGCCACGAAAACCGTTGCCGGTTGATTGTACACCGGCGCGAGCGGCCCACCTGCGATCCCAATAAAATCCGGTGACAGTACCTTTGTCTATCAAGACTTTGCGGGTGGTGGGCGTACCTTCGTCGTCAAAGGGACAAGCAGAAGGGCCTAAAGTGGGGTCTTCAAAAAAGGTAAAGCGTTCGTCAAATAAGGTTTCGCCGATTTTGTCGGCTAGGGGAGAGGCTTTTTGAACTACTGCTTGACCTGAAAGGATGGTATCAAAGAGGCCGCCGAGGGTGCTAGCAGCGGCATTGGGGGTAAATAATACTGGGTAGGAACCGCTGGCGATGGTGGCTGAATGTTCGGCGAGGCGGTATTTTTCGAGGAGTGATTGGAGGATGCTGTTGGTGTCGAGGGGACGATCGCGCGCAACGTCGTAACTGTATGCTTGCATAAAGTCTTCTCCCTTTACCAAATTTCCCGAGATCGAGCCACTGACTATTTGGCTGCTTCTTTCGGCATACAAATCTCGCGTCGTGGCAATTTTCACGCGGCCACTGCGGACGTGGAAACCGACATCTACCATAATATCGGGATTGTAGGCGTGAACTTGCTCAATCAGGTTTTTGCCGTTTTCGACTAATTCTTGAGTTGTGGGCGGAGTGTAGGTGGTTTCCGGGCCTTTTAGGTGGAAGTTGGAGGCGAGTTCAAATTCTGCGGGGTCGCCGATTTCGGCTGTTTGAATCGCTGCATCGACTAAATCGTCTATCCGCGTTAAGTCTGTGGAACTGGCAAAACCTATTTTGCCGTTGTAAATCAGCCGGAGTGCGACACCTTGCAGTGCTTTGGTTTGCAGGGATTTGAGGCGATTGTTTTCAAATTCGATCGGGGTGTCTTGACTCGACAGGTAGTATACTTCAGCGGCATCCGCGCGTTGAGATGCCAATTTTAATATCTGTTCTATGGTTGAATCGCTCACAATAATCGCCTTTCTGGTTGGGTCTTTTTTTATTTTAGCAATTATCGCTATTCAACTTCTGACTCCTGCCTCATGCTCGATCATTAATCCGTGTATCCGTGTCAAAAGCACTGGTGGTGTCTTCCTTATTTCTTCATCCTAACCTGCGCTACATCCGTTACATCCGTTAAATAATCCGTTGCCGAACTTCCTTCTCCTCTAATTGTAATTCACACTGTTTAAAAACATAGTTAACTGCTGCAAACAGCCGATCTAAGTCCTGAATTGTATAGAAAATTTTATTTTGAGTAAACATTTCTAACTTGAGCTTGCCAAACTGCCACATTGCCCCATTAGAAACAATCCCAAAGATAGTTTGTTCTGGTTCATTGTTAAGTCGTTGCACGGCGATCATTTCTGCCAAACACTGCCCCCATCCTTCATCAAATGCGCTCTCTTTCTTGGCTTCAACTAATATGAAATAGGGCTTGTCAAAAACTACTGTGCCGAGGGGGGAGCGCTTCGCCAATATATAATCTGGAATTCCTGACAGATTCTCATTAGACATCTCCAAAATAGTAACAGTTCGTGGTAATATCACATCATAAAGCTTTTTTGACCCAGAAACATGAGCG
>NZ_JAUBPI010000124.1:0-16245 GCF_036700645.1 Microcoleus sp. S36b_A4
CGAGGCTCTACCATAGGACTGGCAATGCTTTTGGGGTGTGTTACTGCTTATACTACCACGAGAGTGACAAAAGAGGGCTATAGAGTGTTTGGTGGTCAGTATACGTTATCTGGCTCTTTCGACCCTTTTGACCCACAACTTCTCCTGATAACTGGCACTAATAGCATGGGAGCCGCCGGAAACATCACGATCGACACGGGACGATTGCTGATGGACAATGGAAGCGCATTGACTACCACCACGTTAGGCGCTGGCAACGCCGGAAATATTACCATCCGTGCCGGGGTTTTAGATATGCTCGCTTCTGCAATCCACAGCGGCCCACTTTTGGGGAGTACCGGTAGGGGAGGAAATATCACCTTTGAGGGGAAACGTTTAACCGTAAGCGATGGTGCTAGTGTGATCAGCCTCACCCGCGGTGAAGGAGGAGCGGGGAATATCAACATTAAAGCTTCGGAATCAGTAGAAGTGCTGCGGACTCCCACTGGAAGTCCCGTAGCAAGTTTAATTGGCTCAACTGCCAGCGGTGTGAATGGGGAAGCTGGGGACATTAATATCGACACGAAGCGGTTGAGGATTTCTGACGGAGGCGGAATTAGTTTATCTAGCGGAGCAGTTGTGGGCAACCAACCGTTGAATACAACTGGGGGGCCCGGAGGTAATTTAACAGTTAGGGCCACTGAGTCAGTAACAGTCGAGGGTATTTCTGGAGTTTTGGCGAACGGCAGTCGGAATCCCAGTTTCATCTGCGCTGATGCCAATACTGCTAATCGGGGAGGGAGTATCAACATTTCTACACCTGTACTGACTCTCCGGGGTGGGGGAGTTATTAGCACTGCATCTTTAGGCAGCGGAGAAGCGGGAAGCATCACAATAAATGCGGGCCGTGTAGAAGTTATTGGGAATGGGGGTCAAGGTGAATTTAACAGTCAAATTCAGACTTCCGTTGGGATTGCCTCTGAGCTTATAGATCCTAATGCTACGGCTAACGGAGGTTCGTTGAATCTAAATGTCGGGGAATTGATTCTTCGCAATCAAGGAACACTCAATCTGCAAGCTTTGGGATCGGGACGGGCTGGTAACATTAACGTGAAAGCAGATTCAATTTCCCTTGACAACCAAAGCAGCATTGACGGAAGAACGGCATCCGGTGCCGGAGCCAATATTAACCTTGAAGCACGGGATGTCCAGTTGCGCCGAGGCAGCAGAATTACAACTGATGCAGGTAGTTCTGGTGGCGGTAACATCAACATTAAAAGCGATATTCTGGTGACTCTCCCCAACGAAAATAGTGATATTACTGCTAATGCGCGATCGGCTGCCGGTGGTCGGGTTAATATTAATGTCCCCAATGTTTTTGGGTTTACCTCAGTCAGTCGCGAACAGGTGCGAGCGACTTTGGGATTAACAGATGCTGAATTTGCAGCGTTGCAAGTAAGTCCGACTTCTCTAATTCCTACCAGCGATATTGCGGCGATTTCCCAAAGTAGGGGCCCGGCTTTGCAAGGTACTGTAACATTTAGTGCTTCAGGGGTGAATCCTGCTCAAGGTTTAGTGGAACTGCCGCAAAATGTGGTGAATCCGGCTGCGTTAATTGCTGCAAATCCCTGCACGCAAGGGGCCGATAGCGCATTTACCGCTACTGGGAAAGGAGGAGTGCCGCCGAGTCCTAATGATGTTCTCAGCAGCAATTCTAGCCAGTTTAATTGGGTGGAACCAGCGGTAGGTGGAAGTCAGCACCTAGAAGGTCAAAGAACATCCACAGAAATTCGACCAACAGAAATTATTCCCGCTCAAGGTTGGGTAATCGACGATCGAGGAAAAGTAACGCTGGTAGCCTATAATTCTGGTGGTGGTGCATCTCTTCGCAGTCCGAAACCGACCGGTGTTTGCGTACCTCAATAGGTAATCTTCAGGTTTTAGCTAGCCCGTCGCTATTTTCCTCATACTAAATTAACCAGACTTAAAAGATGCCCCGCCAATCTTCCGCCCTATTTTTTGCATTTTTACTGCTGTGTCCTTTCCCTGCGATCGCCCAAATCATCCCCGATAATAGCTTGGGTGCAGAAAGTTCACGCACAGTTCCCGACACGATCAATAATTTACCCTCGGACAGAATAGAAGGCGGTGCAAATCGCGGCGTTAACCTCTTTCACAGTTTACGCGAATTTAACATCCGTGAAGGGCGGGGAGCATATTTTGCCAATCCCAGCGGAATCACCAACATCTTCACCCGCGTTACGGGTGGCAACCCTTCTAATATTTTAGGTGTCTTGGGAGTCCAAGGAAATGCCAACTTATTTTTACTTAATCCAAAAGGAATTGTCTTTGGTCCCAACGCTCGGTTAGATTTGCGTGGTTCATTTGTCGGTTCAACTGGTAGCGGAATTCTCTTTGATAATGGGTTTGAATTTAGTGCAGCTAATTCTAATGCAGTGCCATTGTTAGCGATTAATATTCCTGTGGGTTTAAGATTTAGAGAAAATCCCGGCACAATTGTCAACTCTTCCCAAACAAAGGCTCCTACATCAGCCTTACCGCCACTCCCCATAGAAATTCCGGCGTTTAAAAAACTCGGTTTAGCAGTAGACCCCGGTCAAACTTTAGCATTAATTGGCGGTGACATTCAACTGCAAGGAGGAAATCTAACTGCTTATACCGGACAAATTCTTCTCGGTAGTGTCAACAGTCCAGGTTTAGTGCAATTTGAACCAACAGCTTTAGGTCTGAATTTAAACTATCGCAATATTCAGAACTTCGGCAATATTGAAATGAACGGTGCATTTATAAATACTAGCGGATTAGGAGGTGGGAAAGTCGATATTCGAGGTGGAAATATTAATCTTAATGGTTCAGGAATTTATGGACTGACACTCGGAAATATAAATGGTAGAGGCATTGACATCAATTCCCAAAACTTACGAGTTGAGGGGGGGTCGCAAATTTTTGCCTCCACACTGGGAGAGGGGAGGGGAAGCGATATCAACATCCGCGCTACTGACTCAGTAGAAATGATCGGGTTGGGAATTGAGGGCTATCAGCAGCTTACAGAAAATTTTCAGACATCTGGAACAGGCAACCCCTTTATTTCGCAAATTGTTCTGTTTACTAGCGCTATTGGCAGTGGAGCAGCCGGAGATATTAACATTGAAGCCGGACGGCTGTTGATGAGCAATGGGGTAGTGGGCGGCGCCCCCACCTTTGGTGCTGGGAATGGTGGAAATCTGAGTATCCGCGCCAACACAGTCGAACTCGTCAGTTCAACGCTCTATAACGGAACAACCAACGAAAGCACTGGTCAAGGCGGAAACATCTCTGTTGAAGCGCAACGGTTAATACTGCGCGATGGCGGTGCGTTTGCCAGCTTCAGCCTTAGTGATGGAGCATCAGGGAATATCGCGATTAGAGCGAGTGAATCGGTGGAATTATCGGGGAGTCTTCCTGTCGGTCTAGGGCAAACTCGGCTCGGCACGAATACTTTTGATGCGAATGGAAAAGGTGGGGATATTACGATCGACACTAAGCGGCTGAGTGTTTCTAATGGAGCCACAATTAGTTTAACGACTGGTGCTATTTTTGGGCAAGTTGTGTTTTCTACAAGTGGGGGGACGGGAGGAAATTTAACTGTGAGAGCCTCCGAGTCTATAGAAGTGAGCGGTGAGTCAAGATTTTTGGAGAATGCGGGCTATGTAGCAAGTTCTTTTGTTACTCAAACTGCAAGTTCTGGTAGGGGTGGAGATATTCGCCTGTCAACACCTAAACTAGCTGTGCAGAATGGCGGGGTTATTTCTGCGGCTTCTTTGGGTATAGCAGATGCAGGAGATATTACAATTAATGCCGATCGGTTACAAGTGCAAGGTATTGGGAGTAAAAGTGGGTTGAGGAGTGGAATTGAGGCCTCGGTTGGTAGGGCGTTTAATGCTGTAAATCCCACTGCTAGCGGAAATGCAGGATCGTTGAATTTGAATGCTAATCAATTGATTCTTCGGGATAGTGCAGTTGTTAATGTTCAATCTTCAGGAACAGGTAGAGCTGGCAATATTAACGTTGTAGCTAACTCAATTTCCCTGGATAATAAAAGCATAATTGATGGCACGACTGTCTCTGGAACAGGGGCAAATATTAACCTGCAAGCGCAAGATATTCAGTTACGGCGCGGCAGTAGAATCACCACGGATGCAGGTATTTCTGAGGGCGGTAATATCAGAATTAATAGCGATATTTTGGTAGCTTTACCGCGAGAGAATAGTGATATTACAGCTAATGCTCGCACAGCTAGGGGCGGACAAGTTACGGTCAATGTACCAAATATTTTTGGCTTTACAAGCCTTAACCGCGACCAAGCCAGGAGTAGTTTAGGACTGACTGATGATCAATTTGCAGCGTTGCAAGTAAGTCCGACTTCTCTAATTCCTACCAGCGATATTGCGGCGATTTCCCAAAGTAGCGGCCCGGCTTTGCAAGGTACTGTAACATTTAGTTCTTCTGGAGTGAATCCGGCTCAAGGTTTAGTGGAACTGCCGCAAAATGTGGTCGATCCGACTGCGTTAATTGCTGCAAATCCCTGCACGCAAGAGGCCGAGAGCGCATTTACCGTCACTGGGAAAGGAGGAGTGCCACCGAGTCCTAATGATGCTCTCAGCACGGCTCCAGCGCCCTTTCCTTGGGTGGAACCAGCGGTAGGTGGAATTCAGCAAATAGAAGGTAAAAGACCATCCCTCGAAGTTCGACCAACAGAAATTATTCCCGCTCAAGGTTGGGTAATGGACGATCGAGGACAAGTAACGCTGGTAGCCTATAATTCAGGTGGTGCTTCTACTCGCAGTTCCAAATCGACGGGTGTTTGCGTACCTCGATAGGTACTCTTCAGGTTTGAGCTAACCCCTCGCTATTTTTCTAATATTCAATTAACCAGACTTCAAAGATGCAGCGCCAATCTTCTGCCCTATTTTTTGCATTCTTACTGCTGTTTCCTTTCCCTGCGATCGCCCAAATCATCCCCGATAGCAGCTTGGGTGCAGAAAGTTCGCGCACAGTTCCCGACACGATTAATAATTTACCCTCGGACAGAATAGAAGGCGGTGCAACTCGCGGCGTTAACCTCTTTCACAGCTTGCGCGAATTTAACATCCGTGAAGGGCGGGGAGCATATTTTGCCAATCCCAGCGGAATTGCCAACATCTTCACCCGCGTTACTGGTGGCAACCCTTCTAATATTTTAGGGACTCTAGGAGTTTTGGGAAACAGTAACTTGTTTTTAATTAACCCCAAAGGGATTGTCTTTGGCCCCAATGCTCGGTTAGATTTGCGCGGCTCATTTATCGGTTCTACTGGTAGCGGAATTGTTTTTAATAATGGCTTTGAATTTAGTGCAGCTAATTCTAATGCAGTGCCATTGCTAGCGATTAATATTCCTGTGGGTTTGAGATTTAGAGACAATTCCGGCACAATAGTCAACTCTTCCCAAGCTATTGGCCCCACACCAACCTTACCGCCACTACCCATAGAAATCCCTGTTTCTAACAAACTTGGTTTAGCAGTAGATCCAGGTCAAACTTTAGCATTAATTGGCGGTGACATCCAACTGGTAGGAGGAAATTTAACAGCTTATACCGGACAAATATTACTGGGAAGTGTGAAAAGTCCCGGTTTAGTACAATTTGAACCAACGGCTTTGGGGGTGAATTTAAACTACAACAATATTCAGAATTTCGGCAACGTTAAAATGAACGGTGCATTGATAAATACCAGCGGATCGGGCGGTGGTAAAATTGACATCAGGGGTTCAAATGTCACCGTCAGTAGTTCGGGAATTTATAGCCTAATACTTGGAAATATTGATGGCAGAAGTATTGATATTAATGCCCAAAACTTGCGAGTAGATAAAGGGTCGCAAATTCTCACCGCCACATTGGCAGGTGGGAAGGGGAACGATTTAAACATCCACGCTACTGACTCAGTAGAAATGAGCGGGCTGGGAATTGAAGGCTATCAGCGATTTTATAGCCAATATTTACCCTCTGGAACGTTCAACCCTTTTGACCCGCAAATTGTTCTGAGTGCTGGCACTGCTGGCAGTGGAGCCGCCGGAGAGATTAACATTGACACCGGACGGCTGTTGCTGCGCGATGGGGTACTGGGCGGTACAGTCACTTTTAGTGCTGGAAATGCCGGAAATCTGAATATCCGTGCTAACACCATCGAACTCGTCAGTTCAGCGCTCAGTAGCGGAACAAATCGCGGAAGTAGCGGTCAGAGCGGAAGCATAACTATTGACGCACAAAGGTTAATCATGCGCGATGGCTCCAATCTCGTTAGCGTCAGCCGCAGTGATGGAGCATCGGGGGATATCGCGATTAAAACGCAGGAATCTGTAGAATTGTCGGGAGGAATCCCTGGAAGTCTGGCGCGAACTACGATCAGCACGAACTCTTTCGATGGGAATGGGAAAGCCGGGGATATTACCATCGACACTAAGCGGCTGACTGTTTCTGATGGAGCCTCAGCTAGTTTATCGACGGGTTCGATTATTGGCGAAACCGTGTTTTCTACCAGTGGGGGGCCTGGAGGAAATTTAACTATCAGAGCTTCAGAGTCGATAGAAGTGAGCGGCGTGTCTGGAGTTTTAGGGGATGCGGGCTTCGCAGGGAGTTCTCTGGCTACTCAAAGTACAAGCTCTGGTAGCGGTGGAGATATCCGCCTCTCTACGCCCATGCTCGCTGTAAGAAATGGGGGTATTATTTCTGCGGCTTCTTTGGGTGCAGGAGATGCGGGAGATATTACAATTAATGCCGATCGCGTAGAAGTGCAAGGCATTGGGAGTAACAGTGAGTTGAGAAGTGGAATTGAGGCTTCGGCTGGTAGGGCATTTACTTTAGTCAATCCCAATGCTACCGGAAATGCGGGTTCGTTGAATTTGAATGCTAATCAATTGATTCTCCGGGATAGTGCAGTGGTTAATGTTCAGTCTTTGGGCAGGGGAAGGGCTGGCAATATTAACATGGTAGCTAACTCAATTGCCCTAAACAATAAAGCCAGCATTGACGGTACAACTGACGCAGGCGGTGGGGGAAATGTTAACATCAGGGCGCAAGATATCCAGTTACGAAGAGGTAGCAGAATTACAACGGATGTGGGTATTTCTGAAGGTGGAAATATCATAATCAATAGCAATATTTTAGTCGCTTTACCAGGAGAAAATAGCGACATTACAGCTAATGCTCGCACAGCTAGAGGAGGAAAAGTTACGGTAAATGTACCAAATATATTTGGTTTTACAGCAATTAACCGCGAACAAGCTATAAGTAGTTTAGGAGTGACTGATGCTGAATTTGCGGCCTTACAAGTAAGTCCTACATCTTTAATTCCTACCAGCGATATTGCGGCGATTTCTCAAAGTAGTGGCCCGGCTTTGCAAGGTACTGTAACATTTAGTTCTTCTGGGGTAAATCCTGCTCAAGGTTTAGTGGAACTGCCACAAAATGTGGTCGATTCGGCTGCTTTAATTGCAGCAAATCCCTGCACGCAAGAGGCTCAGAGCGCATTTACCGTCACTGGTAAAGGAGGAGTGCCACCGAGTCCTAATGATGCTCTCAGCACCGCTCCAGCGCCGTTTCCTTGGGTGGAAGAGGCAGGAAGAAATGCAACGAGCAATGTAGAGGATTTAACCGATGTAACCGATCGAGGGAAGAAGAAGGAAGAAGGGGCAATCCCCGATCGGGAAGTTGTTCCGGCGCAAGGTTGGGTGGTGAATGCGAAAGGAGAAGTTACGCTTGTTGGATATAATCCGGGTAATGCTGCTGACTCTCGCAATCCTCGGCAGAATTCTGGTTGTGCGCCGCGTTGAAATTAGGTTTTTTTTTGACCGCCGATGTAGGCGGATTAACGCGGATTAACGCAGATAAAGAATAATATCTATTTGGGTTAATTAGTATGTGTGTCTCCGGTTGTAATTTTATTTTCTAAATATGAAGTTTTCCCGATCGCTCCGGCAAGTAATTCTGTTATTTGTGATTTCCTGTCTGCTATCCGTTGCGATTCCTCCCGGAGTTGCTCAGATTAATCCACCACCAGCGGTGCAGCTTGTCCGACAAGCTCGAACTCTGTACCAAGAGGAACGTTTTTCGGAAGCTGTACCGCTATTGCAGCAAGCGGCGACCCAGTTTGAGGCAAAAGGCGAAAATCTCGATCGCGCCACAGCTTTGAGTAATTTAGCTGCAACCTACGGGCAGTTGGGGCTTTGGGAAGAAGCAGAAAAAGCTGTAAATTCGAGTTTGTCGGCTGTGCGAACACAAGCCAACACTCCCGAACAGCAGCGGATTTTGGCTGAAACTCTCAACATTCAAGGACAGTTGCAACTCGAACGGGGCCAGACTCAAGATGCGATCGAGGTTTGGACGCAAGCTGCTAAAATTTTCGAGCAAATTGATAGAAAAAACCAACTTTTTCAAGTTCAAATTAATCAAAGTCGGGCTTGGGAAATTCTCGGACTTTACCCCAGAGCTTGCAAAATGCTGTTAGCTTCTTTTAAGTTGGAAAACCAAACTTGCGAAGTTTCGGCAGCGGGTTTGGAAACTTTGAAAAATCAGCCTGTTTCTCTCGAACAAGTCCGGGCAATTCATGCTTTAGGGCGGGTATTGCGGGTTTTGGGACAACTGGAACGATCGCAGGATGTGCTTTCGGCGGGACTCGAAGCAGCCCAAAAATTAGGTTCCCGGCCAGAGGAGGCTGCAATTTATCTCAATCTGGGCAATACGGTACGGGCTAAAAGCAATAAACCGGGTTTGACACCAGAACAGCGGGGTGATTGGGAACGCTTTGCCCTAGAGTATTATGCTCGATCGATCCAGGCGATCCCGAATCGATCGCCTCTACAAATTCAAGCAAAGTTAAACCAATTGAGTTTGTTGGTCGATCGCCAAGATTGGTCTGAAGCAGAAGATTTGTGGCGTTCTCTCGAACCTCAAACAGATCAATTTGGCTCGAACCGCGCCGGACTTTACGCTCAAATTAATCTAGCTCAAAGCTTGATCAAATTAGCTCAGTCGCCTGCGAAAACTTTGAGTTTAAGCGAGATTGACACAATGCTTGATCGCTCTGTCGAAGGAGCAAACAGTTTGGGCGATAAACGCATACAAGCTTATATTCTGGCAGCAAAAGGCAAACTATCGGAAATCCAACAGCAGTATCAGAAAGCGGAAAATCTCACAACTGAGGCTTTGAGTTTAGCACCGGCGTTTCAATCTCCCGATATTGCTTACCAATTGTTTTGGCAACTTGGACGGATTCGGAAAGCTCAGGGAAATACAGAAGGGGCGATCGTTCAATATACTCAAGCTGTGAATGTACTGTCTTCTTTGCGGGGCGATTTGGTAACAGTCAATCCCGAAGTGCAATTTTCGTTTCGGGAAAGTGCCGAACCGGTTTATCGGGAATTAGTCGGGATGCTTTTGCAAGAGGAATCTCCCAGTCAAGCTAAATTGAAACTAGCGCGCCAAACGGTGGAATCTTTGCAACTGGCGGAATTGGACAACTTTTTTCGGGATGCTTGCGCTGATGCTAAACCAAAGTCTATCGAGGAAATTGATCCGACAGCGGCGGTGATTTATCCAATTATTTTGAGCGATCGTTTGGAGGTAATTTTGTCCATTCCCGGCAAACCCCTGCGCCGCTACGCTACGAAGAAGTCTCAAGCTGACCTGGAAACTGCCTTCAGACAAGCCAAAAATACCATCAGGCCTGCTTCTTTCCCCCGCGACAGGAGGCTACCCGTTGAACAGGTTTATGACTGGTTAATCCGCCCCGCAGAGGCGGATTTGACCGCTGCTGGGATTAAAACCCTGGTATTTGTGCTCGACGGTTATTTGCGAAATCTGCCGATGGCGGTGCTCCACGACGGTGAAAAGTTTTTGGTAGAAAAATACAGTATTGCTTTGGCGCCGGGATTGCAACTGCTAGCACCGAAACCGCTGAACAAAGTCAAGTTAAAAGTGCTCACCGCTGCTCTCTCCGAAGCGCGTCAAGGCTTCTCGGCTTTGCCGGGGGTGAAGGAGGAAGTTCAGCAAATTGCAGCCGAGATGCCGGCGAGTTCGCTGCTGAATGAAGATTTTGTCAGCGGGCGGTTGCACGATCGAATTAAAGCTTTGTCTTACCCGATCGTCCATTTGGCAACTCACGGTCAGTTTAGCTCGAATGCAGCGGATACTTTTATTGTGACTTGGGATCAGAAAGTGAATGTTAAGGAGTTCGATCAACTGCTGCGAGCCCGCACTGGGGAGAAACAACAGCCGATCGAACTTTTGGTTTTGAGTGCTTGCGAAACTGCTTCGGGCGATAACCGCGCCGCTTTGGGTTTGGCCGGGGCCGCAATTCGATCGGGTGCCCGCAGCACCGCCGCCACCCTTTGGCAAGTCAACGACGAATCTACAGCTATCTTTATGACTGAGTTTTACAAGCAACTGGCTTCTTCTAAAACCAGCAAAGCTGAAGCCCTCCGCAACGCTCAATTAACTCTCTTGCAAAACCAACAGTATCAGAATCCGTATTTCTGGGCGCCTTTCGTGCTAGTGGGGAATTGGCAATAAGGCAGGCGATTTGGGATTTGAGATTGTGGATTTTAGATTGGGAAAGACTGATGCTCTATTCGTGTTGGTTTTTTGTTAAAGATTGTAAACTGTTAACGAGTGCTTTCTGCATCTAATATTTTTTCGAGGAGTCCCATGAAGCAACTTTTGATTGCTGAGCGCTTTTGCCTAATTGCCCACGTTTTTTCAATGGCTTTTGGATTGGCAGGGTTGCTGCTGATTTTACCCCGTCCTGAATTGGTGATGAGTTTGCCACCAGCAGGGCAAACGCTATTCCAGTGGGGGATGGCTGGGGGTGGAGTAGTTTATATCATCTTTGGTGCTGCAGCAGTTGCTCTGTATGCCTTGCGGACGTTGGGTTGGGGTGCAACTCTGGCCTTTTTAGTACCTTCTGTGTTTTTGTCCTTGAGTAGCGAGTTGTTGGGAACGAGTACGGGTTTTCCCTTCGGCCACTACCATTATTTGAGCGGTTTGGGCTACAAAATTGCAGGGCTGGTTCCATTTACAATTCCTCTGTCGTGGTTTTATCTGGGACTGGTTTCATACATAATTGCTCGCGCTGGAGTAGCTGGCGGTAAAGGTGAACTCAACTGGGTGCGCCAAATAGGGGCGATCGCCCTTGGTGCTTTGCTGCTAACAGCTTGGGATTTTGTACTAGATCCGGCGATGAGTCAAACTTCTGTGCCTTTTTGGGAGTTTGAGGAACTTGGGGCTTTCTTTGGGATGCCTTACCGCAATTTGGCTGGCTGGATGGGTACGGGGGCGCTATTTATGTCTGTAGCAGCTTTCTTGTGGAGAAAAACACCGATTAAATTAGAGCGATCGGAATTGGGTTTGCCCTTAATTGTTTATTTGGTAAACTTTGCTTTCGGAGCAATTATCACTGTAACTTCGTTGGATTCTCGGTTCTGGTTCCCGACATCGCTAGCGGTGCTTCTGGGTGTAGTTCCGGCGATCGCGTTAAGCTGGATCGCTAAACCCGCAACAGGTTACGTAACCGAAACAATGCCGTCTTTGGAGACATCTGTTCTCACGGCTGAAATTCCACCTCAGCCCGTGGGCGTTTTGCGTAAGTGAGTTGCTAGTGAGCAACCCCGGCTGATTTAGCAAAAATTTACACTAAATTTTGAGCTAGTTTAAAAACCCGGTTTCTACAGGAAACCGGGTTTTTCAGTGGCGATTTTTTCATTCCCAATTCCTGTAATATGTTTGAGGTCAAAATTTTATTAAATTTTTTAAATTGATATCAGTTACCAAAATAATGAACTGTAAATAAGCTCGCAACCCATATCCAGTCAGTAATTCCCAATTATTCAATTATTCAATAGTATGGTTTTCCCGATCGCCCCTCACCTGTTCTCCCAACCGCTGACAAGTATCATCCCTGTCGCACTCCTGCTGCTGCAATTGCCCGCCGCCGCCCTTCTGATGTCGCATTTGATTAAAGGCCCATCGCGCATCCCGCCCCTGGAACCCGATTCGCCGACGCTGGATTTGTTAGGTGCTTGTACTGCGGTGGTGCCGACTTTGAACGAAGCCGATCGAATTTCGCCTTGTTTGGAAGGATTAAGCCTCCAAAGTTACGAACTCCGAGAAGTGATCGTGGTTGACAGCTATTCGGTAGACGGAACCGGAGATTTAGTCAAAGCAGCAGCACAAAAAGACCCCCGGTTTCGCTTGATTAACGACGATCCGCTGCCGGCGGGTTGGGTAGGGCGTCCGTGGGCGCTGAATGCGGGTTTTTTGGCAAGTTCCGAGAAGTGCGAGTGGATTTTGGGGATAGATGCGGATACTGTGCCGCATCCGGGTTTGATTGCGAGTTTGCTGAAGACGGCGGCGGCTGGAAATTACGATTTGATTTCGCTGTCGCCGCAGTTTATCCTCAAGTATCCGGGGGAGTTGTGGCTGCAACCTGCTTTGTTAATGACTTTGGTTTATCGGTTCGGGCCGACGGGGACTGGCGGGGATGTGCCGGAACGGGTGATGGCGAACGGTCAGTGTTTCTTGTGTAAGCGCGAGGTTTTGGTGGCATTGGGGGGCTATGAGGTCGCGAGGGGTTCGTTTTGCGATGATGTGACTTTGGCTCGCTATGCGGCTGCTAAGGGCTTTAAGGTGGGCTTTTTGGATGGGGCTAAGGTGTTGAAGGTGCGGATGTATGAAGGGGCGATCGAGACTTGGAACGAATGGGGTCGATCGCTCGATTTGAAAGATGCTGCTTCTGGCGGTCAAATTTGGGGCGATTTGTGGCTGTTGCTGGCGGTTCAAGGTTTGCCGGTGCCGATTGTGTTGTGCTATTTGGTGTTTGGTTCGCTGCTGCCGGTTGGTGTATTTCCGCACTTTTGGCTGTTGGGATTGAATGTATTTTTGGTTGCGGTGCGATCGGCTTTGTGTTTGGCGATCGCACCTTCCTACGATACAACTGGGGCATCGGGTAAATGGCTGTTTTGGCTGTCACCTTTAGCCGATCCGCTGGCGTTTTTGCGTATTCTAATTTCTGCTTTAAATCAGCCTACTCAGTGGCGCGGCCGAAAGTATGAATAAGCGTTAAATTTTTGCTAGACCTTTTAAAATTGGTAGAAGTGCGATCGCCCTTTTGGATCGAATGGGCGATCGCACTTTTTTTGATTTCCTAAATCAACCGGAAATTAGCCGAGGTAATCGCATTGGCACTCACTCCAATCATCACGCCTAACTCTTCCCCTGTCAAGAGATTCTTGATGAGAGTTCCCTGAGTATTTTGAGTGATTGCTAACTGGCCAAAACTCAAACCTCCGCTTAATCCAATCAAGTCTTGACCGCTTGTAAAATCAGCAATAATATCAAATCCTTGACCAGCTTTTAAGGCAAAGATATCGTTACCGCTACCGCCAATCAAACTATCATTTCCCAAGTCTCCGTAAAGAATATCATCACCTTGACAACCAGTGAGAGTATCGTTATCTTCGCCTCCGTACAGGGTATCATTCCCTTCACATCCTCCCAGGATATCGGCTTGTTCGTTACCGCTGATGAAATCATTACCTACACCGCCGCAGATAGTATCCGAACTTAACTGTCCAAACAAGTAGTCATCACCTAGACTACCAAGCATTATGTCGTTACCTTTGCCTCCATATAAAACGTCATTATCCTTACCACCATCGATGAAATCATCATCTTTATCACCAAGAATGATGTCATTACCTTCGCGGCCATGTAAGGAGTCATTGCCTTTGCCTCCGAAGATTAAATCGTTGCCCAATTCGCCAAGCACGATGTCGTTTCCTTCGTCTCCATAAAGGATGTCGTCACCTTTGCCTCCGGTGATGAAGTCGTTGCCTTGGTTGCCATTAAAGATGTCGTTGCTAGCACCACCATATAAGTTGTCATTCCCTGATTTGGCATCGAATATATTGCCGTTGTTACTGCCGAGAAATTCATCGTTTTGGGCAGTGCCTATTTGAATTCCCGATACACCAAGTATGGTGTTTTCAACTGCATTGGGTTGGTTTAACTTGGGATAGGCAATGTCATCGCAGATGCAGTCGTCATTGGGGATGTTGTTGGTTGTTGGTGTTGGCGTTACCGATGGTGTTCCCGATGGTGTCGGTGTTCCCGCTGGTGTATCTGTTCCCGTTGGTGTTGGCGCTGTTGGTGTCGGTGTTCCCGATGGTGTACCTGTTCCCGATGGTGTCGGTGTATCTGTTGGTGTTGGTGTATCTGTTGGTGTTGGCGCTGCTGACGTTGGTGTATCTGTTGGTGTTGGCGCTGTTAGCGTTGGTGTATCTGTTGGTGTTGGCGCTGTTGGTGTATCTGTTGGTGTTGGTGTATCTGTTGGTGTTGGCGCTGTTGGTGTTGGTGTATCTGTTGGTGTTGGCGCTGTTGGTGTTGGTGTATCTGTTGGTGTTGGTGTTGGTATTGGCGCTGTTGGCGTTGGTGTATCTGTGGGTGTCGATGTTCCCGATGGTGCAGGTGTTTCCGCAGGCGTTGGCGCGGGGGCGGGTGCAGGTGTTTCCGCAGGCGTTGGCGCGGGCGTGGGTGTTGGTGCAGGTGTTTCCGCAGGCGTTGGTGCGGGCGCGGGTGTTGGTGCAGGTGTTTCCGCAGGCGTTGGTGCAGGGCTTGGCGTTGGTGCAGGTGTTTCCGCAGGCGTTGGTGCAGGGCTTGGCGTTGGTGCAGGTGTTTCCGCAGGGGCAGGTGTTGGTGCAGGTGCGGGTGCGGGCGTTGGTGCAGGTGTTTCCGCAGGGGCAGGTGTTGGTGCAGGTGCGGGTGCGGGTGTCGCAACATCAATACTAAAAGTACCCAAACTGCTAGCAGCAGCAAAATTACCGCTAGCATCCTTCACCTGCGAGGCTTGCAAACTCACCGTGTAAGTACCATTATCAGCATTATCCCAAGTTCCCCCCGGCGGCGTAAACGAATATGTCGCTGTTCGCGGGGTACCATTGCTATTAAGATCAACACTAACAAAGGTAGCAGGAATAGCCCCACCTGACCAATTTATAACAACGTCAGAATTATCTAAACTACTAACATCAACTCCACTACTATCGCTGAAAGTAACTGTCAATGCCTGACTTGTACCACCTGCTGTAGTAATGTTAGGAATTGCCCCCAAATTAGCAGTAAGTGCAGTGAGATCAGCAGTGCGAGTTAACTGAGTGGCTGGGGTATTGTTATTACCAAAAGTATCCGTAGCTGTGGCAGCAAGTACATCAACGGTGACAGGGCCATCCGCAGTAGGGGTGACATCAAAGGTGTAAGTTGTGGCATTAACTGGGACAAAGTTTCCGACAGTCGCATTGGCGACGGTGATATCAGTATTATCGAAGCCGGTGACATCTTCACTGAATGTGGCTGTGACGCTAAATGGTGCGTTGACTGTAGTTGTGGAAGTTGATGTTAAGGCAACTGTTGGCGCTGTAGCATCATTCGAGCGAGTCAGTTGCGTGGCTGCGGTATTATTATTACCCCCAATATCAGTGGCAGCAGCAGCAGGGACATCAACGGTGACAGGGCCATCAGCATTCGGAGTCACATCAAAGGTGTAAGTTTTAGCGTCAACTGTGACAACGTTACCGATAGTCGCATTGGCTACGGTGATATCAGTATTATCGAAGCCGGTGACATCTTCACTGAATGTGGCTGTGACGCTAAATGGTGCGTTGAATGTAGTTGGGGAAGTTGATGTTAAGGCAACTGTGGGGACTGTAATATCAGCAGTACGAGTCAGTTGCGTGGCTGCGGTATTATTATTACCCCCAATATCAGTGGCTGTAGCAGCAGGGACATCAACGGTGACAGGGCCATCAGCATTCGGAGCCACATCAAAGGTGTAAGTTGTGCCGCTACCTGTGAAATTGCTAATCGTACTGTTAGTCAGATTAACGTCGCTGGCAATAAATCCTGTGACGCTTTCGCTGAATGTTGCTGTGACGCTAAATGGTGCGTTTGTGGTTGTTGGGGATGCAGATGTTAAGGCAACTGTGGGCGCTGTAGCATCATTCGAGCGAGTCAGTTGCGTGGCTGCGGTATTATTATTACCCCCAATATCAGTGGCAGCAGCAGCAGGCACATCAACGGTGACAGGGCCATCAGCATTCGGTGTCACTGTGAAAGTATAAGTTGTGCCGCTACCTGTGAAATTGCTAATCGTACTGTTAGTCAGATTCACGTCAGTGGCGAT
>NZ_JAUBPI010000125.1:0-15998 GCF_036700645.1 Microcoleus sp. S36b_A4
TCTTGCACTTTACTATTGAGCGCGCGATCAAATAACCCAGGCCACGTAACACGCGGGCGATATATTCAGCAAGCCCTCTGTAGGTTCGGGAAGAAGAACGATGATTCGCACGCGGCCGGGAGTTTCTGCGGTTAAAGGTCGATCGAGCAATAATTGACCGAAAGCATTCAGGATACAAGCCCCCGGATTCATTCCGAAAACAGACTCAGTACCCAGAAATAAAAAACCTGTATCCGATGAAACTTGCCTCCCGAATTTATCCGTGGGGTCAATCCTTCAATTCTTTAATCTAAAATCTAAAATCTAAAATCTAAAATCGATTGACCTTTTTCGTCGATCGTTCCTGTGACTTCAAAGGCTTTCATTTGTTTCTCCTGGATTTTTTTAAATTAATACTATTATATAACCCTGTCCCAGCGATGTTGTTATTCTCAAGCCAAAATAAGCTGCTGTTTAACCAAAGACAAATCAGTCTTACCAAAATTCACAACCAAAGCCACATTGAAATTTTCCAACGATTTGACAAACCACATAATTTCATTAGAAGCTTTACCTTCATAGTGATTAAACAAAATAGAAAATCGGTTTTCCAACTCTGGTTTAACTTTGCCCGAAAGTAGAACGAGTTTGAGCAGTAAACCCATTGTCCTGCTGGCGCCGAGGTTGTACACCAAGTCGTAAAAAACGTAGTGGCTGAGATGTTGGGAATTTTCCACTACTAAGAAGTTGAACAACTGGTGGCAAGTCCGAACTAACAATAGATTATTAAATTTCACCGAGTCATTCTCTCGCAATGTATTTTTAATTTGCTTGTACAAACGGTCATTAAATTGACGCCCGCCGTATTCTGGTTCTACCGACGATATTAAATATTCATATAAATCCACTTTAAATGAGGCGTAAGATGGAGTTTTTCTGGAATCTCTCAGGAAAAATTGAGCCGCTTCTTTGTAGCTGCGATCGCCTGCTACTTTTCCAGCAAATTCCCTGACCGCTAAGTGCAGTTCTGCATCATTCAAAAGTGTGGGATTAGCCGCTCGCTGCACAATTCCTATTTCTGTATTTCTCGGCTCAACCATATAATTTAAATATTGAGACAAATGTGTTTCAAATTGTCGCTGTCTTTGAAATGCCAGTTTTTTTATGGTTTGTTGGTCTTCCTCAATGCTGCCCTTGCTCAGCAGAGAATACCCGTACAAATAAGGATACCGACAGATTAATTCGCCCAAAGGCGAATCTGTATCTTGTTGCTGCGGTTCCGCCTCTCTATCTAGGGCTTTTACTAAGCGCTCTAGGGTCTGAAATTCTTCACTTTTAGTAAAGAAAGCTATTTGTTCTTGCAAGCGCTTGACTATGTAAAATTCCGTCCCGAATCGGGGAGAAGTCTGCTTAAATAAAGCTACCAACTTGGCGATCGCGAACTGGTTGTGTGATTGCAATTGCCAGCGGTTGATCGGGATGTAGCAGCAGCGGTGGAGGATATATTTAAAGTGCTGATCCAATCGCTTGACGGAGACTATACTGTACAAAGTTGCTTCAATCTCTCGATCGGGATAGCCCATGCCGTCGATAAATAGCTTTCGGAACCGCTCGATCACCTGTGCGGGGGATTCTGTTTCCACGCAGGAGACGATGTGATCGTACAATCTCTGTTCGTTGCTGCCTGTTGGAACACTATCTGAGGGCGGGGTGAGGATGCGACTGTCTGCATCTGTGTCTACGCTGCTGTCTACAACTTGTGCGACAACCACTGTCGGTTTGTCCTCAAAAGTTCGATCGGGATTCAAGAACCAATAGTGTTCTTGGCTTAATTGTTTGTCCGCAGCCCAATCCAAAGCTGACTGCAAACTTTCCCCTGTCAATAACAGCGATTCATCTTCGCGGTCTGAACCCAGCCATGCTGCTAGCGCCAAGCGGTACGGAGCCAATTTTCCCAGCTCTTTTTCTACCCAAAATCGATTAAAAACTGACTGATAAATTAGGTTGGCAACTATTAATTTACCCTGAGATTTAACCACCAGTCCTGACAGTTGCAATTCGATTTTTTCGGGAGAGTATTCTGCTGGTATTCCCTGCGATTCCCCCGGTTTTGTTGCCTTGACTGGTTGCAAAGCTTGCTGGTACAGCGTTAACAGATGCGTGAGGTCGCAGTGGCTATGGAAAATGCGATCGCGTATTGCTGTCAAATGTTGGGGTTCGTCTTCTTCTTCCCAATTTTTAATAATTCTGTGTTTGACCAGTTTTTCAACTTGCTTAGCTTCGGAATTTCTGCCAATAAAAGGCCCGTATTCAAGTACCAAGTGGCAAAGTTTTTGAGTTAGAAACGGTTGACCGCCCGTCCAAGCTAATATTTCTTGGAGCACTTTTTGGGGGCGAAAAGCTTTCAGTGCTAATCCTTTTGCTAGCGGCAAACTTTCGTGCAGTTGGAATCGACTTAAATGAATCTGCCGTCCAATATTAAATGGGTTACATCTGGGATCTCGGATCAATTCTGAGGGGGCTGCTACTCCCATAACAGCAAAAGTCAGGCGATCGTATTCCGGTTGCTCTGCCCGCTTGGAGTAACAAGCCCGGATCAAAGCAAAAAAATCGCTGGTACTGAAATTTAGGCTGCTGATGCTGTCAATGTCATCGATGAAAATTACCAGATTTTGCTGAAGTGACTTGAGCAAAACTTTTTCGATAAATATCTCCAATCGCTGCACCGGCGATAGCAGTTCGCGATCGTTCCACCACTTGATGGCATCAAACCTGTTTGTGATGTGTAAACTGCTGGCCATGCGGTACATGATGCCGCCATACCACTTTTGGGGGGAGATATCTGGGCTGCTGATGCTTCTCAAGTTGATGGCGGCAAAAACTGTACCTTCGGCTTGCAACCTTTTGGCCGTTTGCACTAGCAGGCTGGACTTTCCCATTTGTGGCGAACTCAACACGTAGCAGAAGTCTCCGGCTTTGAGTCCTTCGTAGAGCTCGCTGTCTGCCGATCGCCTGACATAGGTGGGCGCAGCGGCAGGCAAATATCCTCCGACTTGATATTGGTACGTTGAGTTGACTTCTGCTGTAATCTGGGAATTCATCAAGATTTTACACCCCTATGCTGTGCGATCGAAAGGTTACAAATTGCAATTATGGCCCGCTTATAGCATTTTATATTTTAGATTTTAGATTGGGGAATGACTTATTCAATCAGGGTTTGGAGTTTGTCTGTTGCATTTGCATGGTTTTTTTTGAATCTGCCTTACTATGGTGGAAAATTTTTCTTCCTCTTTCTCTATTGTCTACTAGCTCAGCTTTCTTCTCGTCAATCTTTACCGTATCTTTGCAAGCGTTCACCCCAAATCTTACGATCTGCCCAATCGTAGCGCGCCACTTGATTTTTTACACTCGTTCACATAATTGATAAATTTTCAGTCGATCGGATTGAGAACGCTCAAACGCCGTTTTTTTCACATTTTTTTACAATAATACTTTAAAATTCACCCGGTGGTATGATGTGGGCAGGGAAACTCCTAACCACAGCGCCGTCAACCTTCTGCCTTTAGCTCCCCCTGCCGGATGCCGCAGAAAAACGCGATCGCAATGGCTGCCAATAAAAAACCCCAGCGTTTTGCTGAGGACTGCTTGAGTGGGAGATATCGTTAATCTGCGTTTTTTTAGTTGACTTAGATTGCATGGAATTCCATGCTGCTGACTTTCCCCGGGCTTTCGCGCTGGGGGATTCCTAAGAACAAACTTTTCAGGATGCATCCACAAAAAGTTTAATTCTTAAAGGCTTTGTCAGTACCAGGCTAACCACTCGCTCAACTATAAAAGTTAAGTCGGTGGCTAATTGTAGAAGATGCGCCCTGATGGCTTAACTACCCGATGGATTAGCACCCTGATGGCATAACTCCCTGATGGATCGACGCCCTGATGGCTTTCGCTCCACTACCCAAAAAATTCGGGTTGATGGATGATCGTGGACATTAGTAACACGTCACTTCCGGCGGTTCCGATCACAAGCGGGTGTGCCTGTCTGAATTGATTATGGCAGGCAGATTTATCAGAAGACAAGTGGGCTATTGCATCAACCCATTTCTGACAGATCGGGTTAGCCAAAAAGTGTCAATCTACGGAAATCAGGGTCATCGAACATGAAAAACAGCATCTTAGTATTAGGGGTAATTGCCTCGGCTGGCTTCGGCTTTCTCCAGGCAGGCAGCACCAGCGCTTTAGCGATCGCCCCACAACATTCATCAGCCAGCAGTTTGACGGCTTGGGAGAGTCGTCCCGACTTTAACTACACTGGAACGAATGAGGATGGGGAGCAAGAAGAGGTAAAAACGCGTAAAGGCAGGAAATAATTGGCGCTATTGTGTGGTTCGCTCTGATGCGGTTGTGGTTGTAGTTGTGGTGCTTGTTGTCCGAACCGCCTCTGATCGAGGCGGTTAAAACTCGATCCCAAGATCAGTCTACCTAATCCCAGGGGTGGGGATCAGTTTCAGAGAACGGTGGATGGGAAAATAAATAGGTAAGGCGAGTCTGTCGGTGGAGTTTCCCCGCCTATCAACTTCCTTACCTTCTGATGTTCGGGATTTGGATCTGGCACAATCGTATTTCATCTCGTAAAAACCCAATGGAAAATACTCTCGAAACTACCCGCAGACAGCGCGTATTGACAAGAACCCAGGAACGGCGTCAGGCAACACCCAAAGAAAAACAGTTAATTCATCTGCTAGCCAATATGGCTTGCAGTTTGATTAAATACGACTACAAACACGCAGCGGGCAAGGGCACCCTCCCGCCTTCGGAAAGCAAGCGTTTAGCGGAATGGCACTACCTGCGAGTTCAGCAAATTCGCCGGATCGAACGCTCATTGGAGCCTGTAGCGACCCTTAAGCGCGTGTACTACAAGAGCATCCTCAGTCCGAGAGATCTGAAGTCTTTGAAACTTCTGTGGCTGGAGGAGGACAAAAACCGTGTCAAACGGGTCGATCCTGAGTTGGACGACATCCTTAGCGAAGCTTTGGATCGGGGAGATACTTTAAAACAGCTATTTCACTCGATCGAAGTCAAAGAACGCACCTTTTCTGAAACTCCTCGCCCCGGCGCCGTCCCGCTGTGGGTCAAAGAGTGGGAAGACTCGGAATATGACATAAACTTTTTTCCGCCTTCGTTCTCTGCATGGGTTTCAATCGTGGACGACTAGGTTCGAGAAAAACTCTTTGACATGGCATCGATTGTAAATTTCAGATGGTAGACTTATTTGCTATTGCTGCCATTGGCGAAAAGTGTACGGGCGATCGATCGGCTAAACTAGGCAGCGTGGCGCGCAGGCATCCGAGTACAGAGAAGTGAATCCGAGTCAGTACCATTGTACAATGGGGGAAAACCAGGGCTTCAGCTAATAGCTGATAGCTGATAGCTGATAGCTGATAGTTTCTCATGACTGACTCGATTTCTACTTCTCCTCTAGACTCGGCGGCCGATACAGCCGAACTCCGCTCTCAGTTGAGGTCTGGTTCGGAAAAAGCTCAACTGCAACTGCTGCAACAACAAATAGCAGATTCCGGTTGGGATGTATTGATGGAATTTTTATTAGAGCGCAAGTCAGAGGCACCGACTGCGGTAATGGGTAAGGCTTACCAAATTCTTTACAGTGCTAATTCTCCGAGAGCGACGGAGTTTTTGCAAGCGAATTTTCCGACTGGGGTTGTGCCGCTGCGATCGGACTCTAACATTGATTACACTCCGCTGCAACAATTATTGGCGTTACAGGAATTTCAAGAAGCCGATCGCTTGACTTTAGACAAGCTTTGTGAATTAGCGGGTGATACAGCTTCCGTGAGAAAGTGGCTGTATTTTACGCAAGTTGAGAGTTTGCCGGTGGCGGATTTGCAAACAATTAATACGCTGTGGAAAGTTCATTCTGAAGGCAAATTTGGCTTTTCAGTGCAGCGGGAAATTTGGATCGGTTCGGGGAAGAATTGGGATAAGTTGTGGCCGCTAATTGGCTGGAAGAAAGGGAATAATTGGACGCGGTATCCGCAAGAGTTTATTTGGGATTTGAGCGCGCCGAGGGGTCATTTGCCGCTGTCGAATCAGTTGCGGGGAGTGCAGCCTTTTGCAGCTTTGATGGCTCATCCTGCCTGGTTGAAGTGAATGGTTTTGGGGCTTTTGGAGAATGCGGGCCGGGTGGATGTTCGGCCCGACATTTGTTGGTGAGGGGGTGTGGGATGTGACGGTAACAACCGCGTCAAAACATAGATAGGGCTTGCTGAATAAGTTAGAGGATGTTTTAAAAGTGGGGGGCTATTGTAAGAAAGCTCACAAAGCTTAAGCTGAGATTTGTAGATAACAGCACTTTGTGAGCAAATGACGTGCAGCATATCCTAACAACTTGACGTGGGAACAGTGGGAACTAATAGCAGACCTGTTTCCAGAAGCTTGCGCCCGGTGTCCTTGCACAGTATCGATTTATGCCGTGATAAATGCAATCCTCTATGTAGGGCTTGCTGAATAAGGAATGATTAATTTTTAAATAGTGGTTCTTGATAAAGCGGCACAGTAAAAGTAACAGTAGCTCCGAGTCCTTCCCCCATACTGTAAAAGTTTACTGTACCCCCCATTGCTTCTACCAGTTTTTGAGAAATAGCCAACCCCAAACCGGTGCCTCCGTATTGTCTGGTACGATCGCCATCCACCTGAAAAAACGACTCAAATAATTTATCCTGCTTGTCGAGAGAAACGCCAATGCCAGTATCAGCGACTCGGATTTTCACCATTCCGGGGAACTGCTGGTTGTGAACAGTCACCTTTTTCTTAATAACCTCGGCACTGATGCGAATTCCCCCTTCTCCGGTAAATTTAATCGCATTGCCCGTGAGGTTCAAGATTACCTGAAGCAGGCGTTGGTAGTTGCCGTACACAATAATCTCGTCCTCCACAGGGGGTTTTTGGATTTGAAATTGCAATCGCTTTTGCTCGACTTGAACCCGTGTAAAATTCTCAACTTGTTGCAACAGTTCACCGAGTTTGACGGGAGCGAGGTCTAACTCCATTTTGCCAGCTTCGATTTTAGCGACATCCAAAATATCGTTAATCACATTGAACAAATGTACTGCTGAGCGGTAAGCTTCTTCGATAAATTGGTGCGCTTCTTCCGGGTCATCTGCCATGCCATCCATAAGCAGTTTTAGGAAGCCAAGGATGCCGTTGAGGGGGGTGCGGAGTTCGTGAGAAGTATTAGCAAGAAATTGACTTTTAAGTTGGGAAAGAGCTACGGCTTCGGCGCGGGCCTGTTCTAATTCTTGGTAAAGTGTAGCGTGGGCGATCGCACTGCCGACTTGAGCGACTAACTCGCGGGCGAATTCGAGTTCGACGGGACTCCATTTCGGGGAACTGCCGCACCGGTGCAAACATATAAGTGCATTGGGTTGGTCTTCATAGGAGGTAGCTGCTACGAGCACGGAATGGCGGTGGAAGGGATCGGCGGCAGGGGAGGCGTAATCGACTGCTACTGGTTTTAAGGTGGCTAAAGTTTGAATCCATCCGGGCTGTTCGGCTGCGCGCAATTCTAATCCCAGCATAGAAGAGTAAGCTTCTTGGCGGTATTCAGCTACTACTTTAAAAGTTTTCGATTGGAGATTTTCGATTTGTGCTGGAGAAAGCGAGGGCGAGGAATCGCTAGCTATTGACTGTTGTAATTCGGCTGCTGCGGCGGTCGATTTTTGCTGATTTTCTGAGGCAAGGAAGGGGGAGGTTTCGAGATTTTCGCTGTCTTTTTTGTAGGAACAGATGATGCAGCGACTCGCGTTTAAAACTTGACCCAAGCTGTTAACAGTTTGCTGCCAAATGGTGGCTAAATCGAGGGTTTTGTGCAGGTTTTGAGCTATTTGGGAGATGACTTTACGATCGATTTCCGAGTACGGAGGGAGCGATCGACCGGGGATACGGCTCGCTGGAAGCGACATTTGTTGGCGGGCGTCCAAGGGGGATGGCAAAGCTCGATAGAGCATGAATTCTGGGGAGTCGGGCCGTCTGTCTGTGGGTTTGTCAGACAGCAGCCTTCCCATAACTAAGACTTTTGTAGCTTTGCCGTTTGAGTCGAGCGCCGGAGTGAGTGTCAAATCGAAGAGAAAATATTGTCCGGCGTGGCAAAAGGGATAGCTGAACCGTTGCGGTACGAGGGTTTCGAGCGTCCGCCGCAGGATATCGAGATAAGGCGCTGGGGCGATGGGTTGCAGGGTTTCGCTGAGGGGGCGATCGACAAGTTGTTCTGCTGTGAGGTTGTACTGCTCGGCTTTTTGCCAGTAAAAAGATAGATATCGACCAGAGGCGTCTTGGGTAAATACTAATTCTGCTCCTAACTCTTGAAAAAAAACTGTAGAGGCGAGGCTCGATCGCCGGAAATCTGTGTTAGAGTCCATCAGAGTAGGGGATGAAAGTAGTTCTGCTTTTGGATTCTTGAGTTTTTAATAAAGAACTCAAGAGTCCCCATTGTTTTTGGCTTCTACTGTTAATTTGTGAGTTATTAATCACTTAAAAAGTTGTTGGCTTCTTAATTAAAACATTAATTGATCAAAACTCACAATTTGCAATAATTTTAGGCTTCTACTATTGACTTTTGAGTGATTAATGAGTTCATAAAATATTAATTCGTTAATTCTGAACTCAACTCAAAACTCAAAACTATTCGTTTTCAGCCGTTTTGGGTAATTTAAAGATAAAAATTAAGATTGAGAAATTAGGAATCTGCACCGATTAACTATCAAGTGTGAAAATTACGCCAAAATATGAGGCTGCCAACAACTCTAGTCCGGGAATGGCTCACGCATTTTTTCACTCACCTGGAATAGTTCCGAGGTTGTGATTTAGCCGAGTTCACTCGCCCACCACCTGTAGCTTTAGCCACGAAATCTGCAGGAGATCGCCCGCGCGCTCTAAATTTCACAGCCTGCAGATTTGCGCGCGCCGTCTGGGGCGAGAGTACCTCAGTCGTTCCATTCACCACGCGGCGGGACTGGGGGGTTGCGGCGTAAACTCAGAGCCAGCTCGTCTTCGCGGCGCTCGCCTCTGAGCCACTGCTTGATTGCTGTTTCAATGACTTTGCTGGGGTCATTCGTCAAGTGCTTAATTTGGTCTAGCAGTTCAGAATCTATATGGATAGATAGTTCCACTTTTTCTGACGAACTGTGGGAGGGTATACTTGACTGGCTCATAGTTAAAAAATCCTAGTTTTAATTCTTAGGTTTCAATTCTTTTGATGACAAGCGACTGGACTAGATATTTGCAGTCCCTGATTTGCACCCCACCTTTCCTCAACCGCTTAACAGCTTTCTGTACAATGAGACAGAGAAAAGTTTTTTCCTTTTAGGTATCCGGGCTCGGTCGGACACTTGATGGGTAATAACTGATACTCTTGAGGTTTGCCTCAGTTGTGGTTTCATCTCAATCCCCAGTAAGAGGTTGAAGTAAGCACTCTACTCTTGCTTGTGTAATCATACAACAAAAAGTATCCTTTGCCGATTAGCTCTTCGATAAAAAACATGACTAACGTCCCTGTATCTCGCATTCGTAATTTTTCGATTATTGCTCACATCGACCACGGAAAATCGACCTTGGCCGATCGCCTGTTGCAGGCGACTGGGACTGTGCAGGCACGGGAGATGAAGGAGCAGTTTTTAGACAATATGGATCTCGAACGCGAACGCGGCATTACGATCAAGCTGCAAGCGGCTCGGATGAATTATACTGCCAAGGACGGTCAGGAGTACGTGCTGAATCTGATCGACACTCCCGGACACGTGGACTTTTCTTACGAGGTGTCGCGATCGCTCGCTGCTTGCGAAGGGGCGCTGCTGGTGGTAGACGCATCTCAAGGCGTGGAAGCACAAACCCTGGCAAATGTCTACCTTGCCTTGGGAAACAATCTGGAAATTATTCCTGTTTTAAATAAAATTGACCTGCCGGGGGCAGAACCGGAACGGGTAAAAGGGGAAATTGAAGAAATTATCGGTCTGGACTGTAGCGGGGCAATTGAGGCTTCGGCTAAGGAAGGAATTGGTATAGATGAGATTTTGGAGGCGATCGTCGAATTGGTGCCGCCGCCGCAGGATACTGTGGACAAACCGCTGCGGGCGCTAATTTTTGATAGTTATTACGACCCTTATCGCGGGGTAATTGTGTATTTCCGCGTGATGGACGGAAGTGTCAAAAAGGGCGATCGAGTTTTGTTGATGGTTTCGGGTAAGGAATATGTCATCGATGAATTGGGCATCCTTTCACCGACTCAAGTTCAAGTAGACGAACTGCACGCGGGGGAAGTGGGTTATCTGGGCGCGGCAATTAAAGCAGTAGCGGATGCTCGCGTCGGCGATACAATTACTTTGGTCAAAAAGCCTGCACCGGAGCCTTGGCCGGGTTATACAGAGGCAAAGCCGATGGTTTTTTGCGGCTTGTTCCCGATCGATGCTGACCAATTTCCAGATTTGCGGGAAGCTTTAGAAAAACTCGAACTCAACGATGCGGCGCTTTCTTACGAACCGGAAACTTCGAGTGCGATGGGATTTGGTTTCCGCTGCGGTTTCTTGGGTTTGCTGCACATGGAAATTGTGCAAGAAAGACTGGAGAGAGAATACAATTTGGATTTGATTGTTACGGCTCCTTCTGTCGTTTATCAAATCACAACAATTAAAGGAGAAGTGTTAACAATTGACAATCCCAGCCACTTGCCCGATCCTCAGTATCGCGAGAAAATTGAGGAACCTTATGTGCGGGTAGAAATGCTGTCGCCGGAAACTTATGTCGGCGCGCTGATGGAACTGTCTCAAAGTCGGCGGGGCATTTTTATGGATATGAAGTATCTGAGTCAAGGCCGAACTACGCTGGTTTACGAGTTGCCTTTGGCGGAGGTGGTAACGGACTTTTTCGATCAGATGAAATCGCGATCGCGCGGTTATGCGAGCATGGAGTATCACATAATTGGCTACCGCGAAAATCCGTTAGTGAAAATGGACATTTTAATTAATGGCGATCCGGTTGATGCTTTGGCGATGATCGTACACCGGGATAAGGCTTATAATGTGGGCCGCGGATTGACGGAAAAACTCAAGGAGTTGATTCCTCGCCACCAATTTAAGGTGCCGATTCAAGCGACAATTGGCGCTAAGGTGATTGCTTCGGAGCACATTCCGGCTTTGCGGAAGGATGTGTTGGCGAAGTGTTACGGCGGTGATATTTCGCGGAAGAAGAAGTTGCTGCAAAAGCAGGCGAAGGGTAAGAAGCGGATGAAGTCTGTTGGTACTGTGGATGTGCCGCAGGAGGCTTTTATGGCTGTGCTGAAGCTCGATCGAGATTCGTAATCTGTGTGGCTTTTTGTCAGGAACAGGCAAGATGCCTGTTCCACAAAGAGTCTGTTTTTTTGTCGGTTCTAGGAACAGGCTTTCCGGTCTGTTCCACAAATGGGGTTCTAGGAACAGGCTTTCCGACCTATTCTACCTTTTGCAGATTAAGGGCGCTCGCTCTTGACCAAAGAAATTGGTTGAGCTAAACTAAAACTTAGTTTAAATTGCGTATAGTAGATGCACATAATCAGCTACAAACGGGTGCGTGAATACAGCGAAACTCATGCTGATTGCGGGGAAGCTTTGGATAACTGGTTTAAAATTGCTAGCAAGGCTAAATGGTCTAACTTAATTGAGGTACAATCTGTTTTTCCTAAAGCCGAAGCAGTTGGGGGGTTTACAGTTTTTAATATCAAAGGTAATAATTATCGATTAATCGTTAGTATTGATTATGAAAGCCTATTAATTTATATCAAATATATTCTCACCCATGCTGAGTATGATAAGGAAAAATGGAAAAATGACCCTTACTTTTAATTCCGATAAATACAAAGAGTTATTGTCTCTGTATCAGCCTAAAATAATTAGAAATGAAGCGGATAATGAGAAGGCTCTGGCTATGGTGGAAGAGTTAATGCACCGGGGCGGTCGCACTCCAGAAGAAGATGAGTTATATGAATTGCTGATTGCATTGATTGAAAAGTTTGAGCAAGAATTCTATGCACCAGGAACCACAGCAACGCCTCGTTCAATATTCCTGTTTTTGATGGAACAAAGAGAGTTACAAGCTGCGGATTTGGTGGGAGTTATGGGTTCTGAAGAAAAAGTGTATGAAGTGGTTAATGGGGAGCGAGATATTGGTGAAGAGCTGGCGTTGATTTTGGGTACTTTTTTTCATGTAGAGCCGAGTTTGTTTTGTAATTAAGGGAAGTAAGATTAAGGGTGATTCCCTACGGGATCGCTACGCTCGCGCGCACTTTGAGAGATTAAGGGCGATCGTACTGTGGCATAATACAGTTTAGTTTTCAGAACCCGAATTTCTCAAATAGAATTAGGAACAATATGACAGCGCAGCCAGACTGCTCAAGAATGCGCCGATAAAGTTCTAAGACTTCTGTTAAAGTTAGATACCGCATTAAGCGAGCTTTTGGTAAAGTTCAGCATTCTTTTTGAGGACGTATTCCATAGCATTTTGGAACGATGTTTCTGGTGGTGCGAGCAAGTTTTCAGCACCCCCAAGCAGTAATGCTTCTAGGGAAATGCCGAGGCGGTTGGCGGTTTCTTGAAGCTTGTGCAGGCGATCGTCTGGAATTGTGATGGTAATGGTTTGCATTCTATTTGTGGCTGTGACGATACTCTGAGTGTAGCACGTCAACTGTCTGAGCAGGAGTTAGGGTTTTTAAAAGAGCGATCGCACTTTTGGAGATGAAGGGCGATCGCCTTTTTGCAAATCAACTATCAGAGATTACTCATTATCATCATCATCATTATCTTGAACTACCTTACTACTTAAAAGTCCGAAAATCGCACCCACACCCATATTCCAAGTGCTATTGCAAGTCTCAAAAATGCGAGCTTGTTGGGGAGATGGCTGATCTTCCGTACTAATCCAGAAAGAGACTCCTCCAGAAAGTAAGGTAAAAAAGATAACAGTGGCGAAAACGTACTGGAAAGGAGAGGGAGATTGAGGAGGGATTTACTAACCAAGTACGCGGCCAATTGCGGGGTTTGGCGGAGGGAAATAACGCACCTTTGCGTCTAGTTGTCGCCGCCTGCACCTCTCTCGATACCCTGTTTCCTGACAGTCAAGACAAAAATATGACATCTCCTTTTAAAGGGATTTGTATTGAGGAAAATCTGAAGCAATGGGATGAAGAAATCAGCCGCGAATTTATTGTTAGTCGCCTCCAGGCTTCCTGGTTAACACCTGTTGCCCAGCCCGTGAATTTTACTGAGGAAGAAATTGCGGAGTTAATTGCTGAAAGTGGCGGCTATCCTCAGAAATTGATGCAGTTGTGCTATCACACTTATGCTGGTTATATCAACTAGGACTTACACATGGGGGCCCAGAAACCGGGTTTTTTAAGAAAATATTTCATTAGAGAATCGCAGATTAGGTAAAAAACCCGGTTTCTCACCACCCGTGCGTAAGTCCTGTTTATTCCTCCCCACCTATTTATGAGTCAAAACGATCGCCCTGTTCCTCGGTTAGATTTAGCTCCCAAACTGAAGCGCCCTCTTTCTTTGTGGAATCCTTTAGATTACCTGCGATTATTATATTGGGTGTTTTACTTTCCTCAAGCTTTGCGGTGGTATGAGTCTACCTTTGGTGGTGAATCTAATTTAGAAGATGCCAAAACATGGCGAGAGAAATGGGATTGGTTGCGTCAAAATCCTGTCAAGCGTCTGTTGATTCTACAAGCCTTTGTGTTAATCATTGTGATCCCCGTAGGCTTAAGTCGATTTTTGGAGGAAATAGGCTTTTCTATCCATTGGTCGAGCGTGGCGTTTGGCGTGTTGTTGGGCGTGTTGTTGGGCGTGGGGTTCGGCGTGGTGTTCGGCGTGGTGTCGGGCGTGGCGTCGGGCGTGGCGTTTGGCGGGTTGTTGGGCGTGGCGTCGGGCGTGGCGTTCGGCGTGGCGTCGGGCGTGGCGTTTGGCGTGGCGTCGGGCGTGGCGTCGGGCGTGGCGTTCGGCGTGGCGTCGGGCGTGGCGTTCGGCGTGGCGTCGGGCGTGGCGTTCGGCGTGGCGTTGAACGTGGCGCGGGGCGTGGCGTTCGGCGTGGGGTTCGGCGTGGTGTCGGGCGTGGCGTCGGGCGTGGCGTCGGGCGTGGCGTTTGGCGTGTTGTTGGGCGTGGCGTGGGGCGTGGCGTTCGGCGTGGCGTTTGGCGTGGCGTTCGGCGTGGCGATCGCACGTCCTGAAAATTGGCTTTTCGCTTTACCGTTTACCCTACTTCAGCGTCAACAGCAAAATAGACAATTTCCCCACACTACACCACTTCCCCTTCCCTACCTATCTTCTCAAATAGCTAATTGGCTGAGGCGGGATTGGGAAACAGGATTGCACAACATTAACCAACTACTACTATTTACCCTTCAGTTTATCCCTGTTGTTAAAGCTGTAAATCGTGTACTGGCAGAGACACCAAAAGACCAACTCATATATCGCGTCGCTCAATTATCAGAAGATCCTTATGATTGGAAGTTGGTGCGTTTTGCCTCAGCTTCTCTAAGTCAAGTAATGAAGTCAGAAGCAGTAAAAGGTTTTGTAATCATCGCACCTTGGCGACAACAAATTCAAGCTCGTTTTCAAACAGAAATTCGTTTAAATACTCCTGCCCGTGCTTCTGCCGCTGGTTTCTGGTATCTCCACGAGCAAAAACCAGACAAAGCCACAGAAGCTTTCGCTGTAGTGCGAGATCTGCTTTATGGAGACGAGATGTTTACCTTAGCGCAGATTCTCACAGATTTTCACCAAACAGCAGAACTAGCCGAGATTGCTTCCCTGAAGCTGCCTGCTTCCCCAAATCCACCTCTGCTGCGTGAGACTTCTTGGGAAGCAATTGCCTCTCTACGGCGGGTAATTGCCGATGTTCAACTCGTCCAGAATAGCCTATCTCGTTCTGCCCGTTCCCTTGCCCTCAACCGAGCATTAGGTGAGCTTGAAACTCTCCTCGATAGTCCAGATATTATACCACAATGTGAAGGAAATTTAATTATTCAAACTGCCCAAAAATGGCAAGAAATATTACTGCAAGTGACCGGGAAAATCGGAGATATTTCGATTACTCAACCTGTCCGTATTCCCTATGTAATTGGCGATCCAGTCCAAGGCAAGCTATTTGTCGGCCGCGAAGACATCATCAGACAGCTAGAGGAGTTGTGGGTAAAAGGGTATCAACTTCAATCTGTGGCTCTCTACGGTCATCGGCGGATGGGAAAAACTTCGATTTTGTTGAATGCTAGCAACTGCTTAGGCTCAAAAGTACAGGTGGCTTATGTGAATTTGCAGCGGGTAGGAGAGTGCCCTCAAGGAGCCGGCGAATTGCTAATATTCATCACCGATGCCATTGCCAAAATAGTCAAGATTGCACGTCCTGCCGATCGCGAATTACTCGATTTACCCTATCTCACTTTTGGACGCTACATCGAACAAGTAATAGCAAATGTAGAAAGTGGATTAATCATTGCTTTAGACGAGTTTGAAAAAATTGAAGAATTGATAGACGCTGGGAAGATCAATCAAGATTTTATCGGTTTTTTGCGAGGGATGGTGCAAATGAGTTCTAAAGTAGCCTTTGCTTTTGCGGGATTGCACACCTTGGATGAAATGACCCAGGATTATTTCAATCCTTTTTTTGCTAGCATTATCCCCATCCGAGTAGGTTTCCTGAGTCTAGGTGCAACTCGCCAAGTTTTAGCCAATCCCGATGATGATTTTCTCCTCGACTACAAACCTGAAGCCCTCGATCGCATTTATGAACAAACTCATGGCCAACCCTACCTCACACAATTGGTAGGATTTCTGTTAGTCCGCCTCTACAACGACCAAGTATTTGAAATCGGACGCCCCCGCGATCCAATGTTTACACTAGAAGACGTAGGTGCGATTCGTTTAGTCGAAAGGAGTAATAATACTCAGGGATGGCTAGTATGGCTTCCAAAGTCATAACAA
>NZ_JAUBPI010000126.1:0-15768 GCF_036700645.1 Microcoleus sp. S36b_A4
TTATGTTCAACTAAGCAAATCGAAAATTATTTTGCTCACTGCTGTTACTGTACCTCTTAGTCACGCAAAGTGCTGTATTTAGCTTGGGAAGCTGCAGATTTGCCCAAACACCGAGTCATGGGGATGGGGGGAGTTCTCGACTCCGCCCGCTTTCAAACTTTTATTGCCATGGAATTGGGCGTTTCAATTGCTGAGGTCAATGCCACTGTCATCGGTTCTCATGGCGATTTGATGGTTCCTTTGCCCCGCTATTCTACTGTCAACGGTATTCCGATCAATCAACTTATGGATGCTGGGGCGATCGATCGACTCGTACAGCGGACTCGCCACGGCGGCGCAGAAATTGTAGAATTGATGAAGACTGGTAGTGCTTATTTTGCACCCGCATCTTCTGTCTGTTTGATGGTAGAATCTATCTTATTTAATCAGTCGCGACTCTTGCCTTGCTGCGTTTATTTGCACGGCGAATACGGTGTGCAAGATATCTTTTTAGGAGTGCCCTGCCGCTTGGGAACTCAGGGAGTCGAACAATTAGTGGAACTCGAACTCAGCGATACTGAAAGAGCATCCTTTATCGAGTCGGGCAAATTGGTTGCCCAAAATATTGAGGAAGCGAAGGCAATACTGAAAACTGCTTCTTAAGCTGTCGAGTATTTAAATTACATATTGTCTGTTCCCCGTTTCCCGTTTCCTGTTCCTTTTCACCAAATTCTCACACCCTATTGAAATGCACAACAGCTTAAGCTTGTAGCAATTCGTCGATCGCAGCAGCCGATCGCTCGTCGCTTCAATATAATAATTTATACTGAGTATGACAGTGCGATCGCTCTTTCGTAAGTTGGCTTCGAGGATTTAAACCTCGCTTTGATAAATATTTTAATCATGCTTGTTATGCTGTATTTCACAAGCAGAAAATTGGCAGCAAAAAACCGATAAATAAACCCAAGATTGTACCATAAAAAATGTGGTAATAGAGCCAAAAATTGCAAAAGCAAGTATTTTTTTTCGCGACAATGGCATCGAAATTTATCTAAAAATTTAAGCAATAATCTTCCATGTTTTCTTTACTAAACCAACCAGCAGTTGGTTTTGGGTTATCTCTCAATCACCATAGTAGAGCCTTTCTCAGTAACATGAGGTGCACGCTTGATAAGCGGGCATAGGGCATAGGCATCCGTCGGCATAGGCATCCGTCGGCATAGGGTATACCTCACCAAGATTGAGAACTGCTATATGCCAGAACCACACGGTTGCACTTTAGAGGTAGAAATGCGAGTTTATACGAAATTTATCCTTTTGGCGGTAATAATAAAAAGGTGACAATCGCAACCGAAGGCGAGCCGAAAAAATGTCAAAATTATTCAGAGACACTGGGAGCATCTCATATTTGTAAAAACACTTCTTCCGGCTTCTTCCTTCTTCCTCTTTCCCGGCAGCAAGAGAGCCTCAAAACTCCAATTTCTACCTTGCCTGCTTTCATTGAGATGCTCCCGATACGCTCCTCCCGATCGCGCAATGGAACCGGGTTTATTGTTTCCACTTTCGGAGTTTCCCTGAGTTAATTACGTTAATAAACCGGGTTTATGTGTAAGTTTTGTTAGCATTATTATCAATAATTGAGAATTAATCAAGTAGCAAATTATGCCACCTTTTCAGTAAATATACGGGAGCTAAGATGGTCTATTGACCTCTAAATCTCGAAAAAATACGGAAATGCAGTGTGAGTAACTGCTAAGTGCTAGCAGAAGGAGGAGAATAGGTTCTTTGCCTTTTTGAGTTACCAGGCTCAACTTGCAGAGCGCTATTGAGATGCCATCAACCTCGATACCAAAACGCAAAATAACTAAATAAAAAGCATTATGTTTCATGAATACCTGTATCACGAAGTCTGCAACCTGCGCGAGAAACTAGCTCACCTAGAAAGACAAACGCAGTCTCAAACCTGGTTCAAAAAGCTGCAAGCGCTGATGGGAGTTATTAGCAAAATTCGTGAATCCCTAGACTTAGAAACAATATTCAAAATCACAGCCACCGAAGTTCGGCAACTCCTAAATGCCGATCGAGTCGCCGTCTACCGCTTTCTTCCCGAATCGGAATGGAATGAGGGCGAAGTAGTGTCCGAAGACGTACTGCCCCAATACAGCCCATCTTTGGGAACCAGAGTCCGCGACTACTGCTTCGGCGAACAATTTGCCACCAACTATGCCAAAGGATACGTTCAAGCAGTCACGGACATTTACAAAGCCCGGTTAAGTCCTTGTCACCTCAAAATCCTCAAGCGATTTCAAATCCGAGCCAACTTAGTCGTACCCCTACTGCAAGGGCAACACCTGTGGGGATTACTGTGCATTCACTCCTGCGGTCAACCCCGCCAGTGGCAAGAAGACGAAATCGAATTTGCCAGACAAGTAGGCGACCATTTAGCAGTTGCCATCTACCAAGCCGAACTGCACTTGCAAACCCAGAGGCAAATAGCAGAAATTGAATCCACGCAGCAGAAACTCCGCGACAGCGAGCAAAAATATCACCAAATTCTCGATTCGATCGGCGATATGGTATTAGTCAAAGGCCCCAAATCCAAAATTGTTTGGGCCAATCAAGCATTCCGCGACTATTACGGCATGACTGAAGAAGAACTTCAAGACATCGTAGACGCACCTTTCGCAGATCCCGACAATACTCTCCAGTACATCAAAGATGACGCCTTCGTATTTGAAACCGGACAGACTTTGCAAATTTCCGAAGAACCGGTGACGCGCTACGACGGAGAAGTGCGGCTGTTCAGCACCGTCAAAACACCGATCCGCAGCGAAAACGGCGAAATCGTCATGACTGTCGGCGTCTCCCGCGATATGACGGAACGCAAAAAAGCAGAAGAAGCCGTCAAAGCCAGCGAAAGCAAATACCGCAGCCTGGTAGAAACCTCCCAAGACATGATTTGGTCGGTCGATGCCATCGGGCGCTACACCTTCGTCAACCCAGCAGTTAAGTACATCTACGGTTACGAACCAGAAGAAATGATCGGTCGGCCGTTCTCCGACTTTGTGACACCAGAACAAAGCCAGAAAGATTTAGAAGTTTTCGCCCGGTTGTTTGCCGGAGAATCACTTTTCCAGTACGAAACCACCCAAATCGCCAAAGACGGCAGCATGAAACATTTAATGTTTAACGCCCTTGCCCTCTACGACGAAACCGGAAACTTCCTAGGCACCACTGGTACAGCCGCCGACATTACCGATCGCAAGCGAGCAGAAGCAGCCTTACAACACGCCAACGCAGAACTAGAGCGTAGAGTAGAAGCACGCACGGCAGAACTGCGACAGACTTTTGCCGCACTCACTGCCAGCGAAACCAAGTTTCGGACGATCGCGGCCACCATCCCCGGAGCTCTGTTCCAATTTTGCAGCAGCCAGGGAGTGTGGAGAGTTGACTACATGAGCGATCGCATCTTCGATATTACCGGCGTCACAGCAGCAGAAATGATGGGAGACATTACCTGCTTCATTTCCCGCGTCCACCCCGAAGACTTGGAAAGCCACCTCGCTTCCGTCAACGAAGCCGTAGTAAACCTCTCTCCCTGGCACTATGAAGGGCGGTTAGTCAAGCCCGACGGTGAGATTCGCTGGTGGCAGGGCGACTCCATGCCCACCCGCAACGAAAATGGCGAGATAGTATTTTGCGGTGTCCTGCTCGACATCACCGATCGCAAAGTTGCCGAAACCGCCATCCGCAATAGCCAGCGACAGCTCAAAGAAGCCCAGAGACTCGCCCATGTCGGCAATTGGGAACTCGACGCAGCCACCGAAACCCTCACTTGGTCGGAAGAACTTTTCCGTATCTTCGGGCTCGAACCGGCCCCCATCGCGCCCAACCTAGCCGAACAGGTAGCTCTGATTCATCCAGAAGATTTGGAATTGTGGCAAACTCAAGTGCAGCAGGGACTCTCAACAGGCATCCCTTTTGACTTTGACTTTCGCCTTTACCGTCCCGACGGCATCTTGCGACACGTGAACGCCGTGGGCAGAGCCGAAACCGATGTGAACGGCAATGTGGTAAAACTGTTCGGTACGGTAATCGATATTACCGATCGCAAAGTGGCCGAAGCAGCACTGCGGCAAGCAGCAGTCGAGTTAGAAGACAGAGTGAGCGATCGCACGGCCGAACTTTCCCAAGCAGTCACCCAATTAGAACAAGAAATTGGTGATCGAAAAGAAGCAGAAGCCGCCCTACAAGTTTCCGAACAAAACCTGCGAACCATATTTAACAATGTCTACGATGCTATCTTCATTCATGATTTAGAAGGAAATATTCTCGATGTCAATAATCGAATGTTAGAAATGTACGGAGTGAGCCAGGAAGAAGCAACAAAATTATCACTTAAAAACGACTATTCAAGCGCCGACAATCCCATTGAACAAATGGGAGAACTTTGGGAAAGAGTATTAGCAGGCGAAACAGGTCGCGTGGAATGGAAAGTGAGGCGCCCCCACGACGGTTCAACTTTTGATGCAGAAATTGCCCTGTCAAGAATTCATCTCAACGGCAATCTCAGCATCATTGCTAACGTCCGAGATATTAGCGATCGCAAACAGGCAGAAGCAGAACTCCAACACGCCCAACAGTTTATGGAGTCCGTACTCAAAACCATACCCGTAGGAGTGGTTGCCAAGGATGCTCAAGAACTGCGGTTTGTTCTGTGGAACCCAGTAGCTGAACATTTACTCGGTTTCAGTGCAGCAGAAGTGATTGGCAAAAATGATTACGACTTTTTCCCAACAGAACAAGCTGATTTTTTCACCGCAAAAGACCGGGAAGTTCTCAACAGCGGGCAAATTGTAGAAATCGCCGAAGAAGAGATTGAAACGCGACAAGGAGAAACGCGGATATTTCATACCAAGAAAACAGCAATACTCGATGCTGATGGCAAACCGCAATATCTATTAGCTGTCACCGAAGACATTACCGATCGCAAGCGGGGAGAAATTGCCTTGAGGCGATCGGAAGCCCGACTCAGACAGCAGGCAGATCGAGAAAAATTGCTCAACAGTCTCACCGCTCAAATTCGCAATTCCCTCGATTTCGACAGCATCATTGCTGTCGCCGTCCAAGAAATTCGCGCTTTCCTGCAGATCGATCGCTGCAATTTTGCCTGGTATCGTGGCGACGGGGAGGATGCTTTCTGGGAAATTATTAAAGAATCTCGCCTCCCCGAACTTCCCGATTTAATAGGTTGCTATCAAGCTTCCGACTTAGGTTCTATGGGAGAAAAACTCTTGCATATGGAAATGCTGCTGGTGGATGATGTCGAAACAGTGGCAGATCATGTTTGGAGAAAATCTCTTAACTCTCTGGGCTACCGATCTGTGTTGGCAATTCCGATACAGGCACTTTCGGGAGTAGTGAGCGTTGTTACCTGCGCCCACTCCGCTGCTGTGCGACCCTGGAGTGAGGGCGAAGTAGAATTATTACAAGCAGTTACAGTTCAATTGGCGATCGCCCTCAACCAAGCCGATCTTTACGCCCAAACTCGCAATAAAGCTCGCGAATTAGAGAAAACTTTGCAGAAATTAACCAGCACTCAATCGCAGTTAATTCAAAATGAAAAAATGTCAAGTCTCGGTCAACTTGTGGCAGGAGTCGCCCACGAAATCAACAACCCAGTTAACTTTATTTACGGCAATCTCAGCCACGCCAACGACTATACCCAAGACTTGCTACACCTGATCGAACTTTACCAAAACCACTATCCCGATCCAGTCCCGGAAATTCAAGAGGAAGTAGAGAAAATTGAACTTGAATTTCTAATGGAAGACTTGCCCAAGTTACTTTCTTCAATGAAAGTCGGTGCAGATAGAATTCAACAAATTGTTGCTTCTCTCCGCACATTTTCCCGCATGGACGAAGCAGAAATGAAAGCCGTCAACATCCACGAGGGCATAGATAGCACCCTGATGATTTTGCAGCACCGCCTCAAAGCTAAACACAATCATCCCGAAATTGAGGTGATTAAAGAATACGCTCAATTGCCCTTAGTAGAATGTTATGCCGGACAGTTAAATCAAGTATTTATGAACATCTTGAGCAATGCTTTGGATGCTTTGGAAGAACGGGATCAGCGCCGTTCTGCTGAGGAAATGCGGCAAAAGCCCAGCAACATCCGCATCCGCACTGAAATATCGCCAGCGGGCAAAGTAATCATTCGGATTGCTGACAACGGGCCGGGAATACCGGAGACTGTCGGCACTCGGCTTTTTGACCCGTTTTTTACCACTAAACCTGTCGGTAAAGGCACTGGGATGGGCTTGTCAATTAGCTATCAAATTGTTACAGACAGACACAACGGGTCGCTCAAATGCACTTCTTCGCCGGGACAGGGTACAGAATTGGCGATCGAGATTCCCCTCAAAGCTAATTGTTAATAGGGACTTGGTAAGCTGTAATTGGCAATTGGCAATTGCGAAAGCCTTACTGTGCCTCAGTTGTGTAATTTTAAACCAAATAAAATCCGGTAGCATAGTCGGGCGTAAAATCTACTCAATACTCAACAATCACGGACCCTACAAGCGGAATTTAACTCACTCATCTGCGTTAATCTGTGTTAATCTGTCCTCATCTGCGGTTTAAAAAAGAGAATGTATTAACCGCCGATGACAAGGGATTAACGCGGATTCACGCAGATGAAGAATTCCGATCCTAACAGATTTGATATCATTTCCGGTTACACTCCTTATGATGTTGACTGTTGACGGTTGACTGTTCACGGAGTCAACCGTCAACCGTCAACAGTGAACTCGAATTTACTATTGCGATGCTAACGGATTTGATATGATATCATCACGTAAAATCTAATTTTGATGCACCATTTATTCCCTGGTGCATCTGTTTTGAGATTAGGAGTTTGTAGCAAAAATGTCTTCACGGGGTGAGGCACCCTTTACCAATCTGTACCTCAATCAGTCCATAATTGCTATATTACCCAGACTTATCAAGATTTCTGTCACGGCAGAACTTTCCAAAGGTTTAGAAAACCAATATCCCTGAGCTAATTCGCAGTCTAGTTCTCGAAGCTGTGCTAACTGTTCGGCTGTCTCTACACCTTCGGCGATCGCATTTAATCCCAAATTGTGAGCCAAAGTTACGATCGCCCGCACAATCTGCAAAGGCTGACCCCCATCGTCACCATTTTCGACAGCCCCCAAGCGGCTCACAAAAGATCGATCGATCTTCAGTGTATCCAGGGGAAAACGGTGCAAGTAACTTAAAGACGAATAGCCAGTACCGAAATCGTCGATCGACAATCGAATATTTCTACTTTTTAATTGGGATAGCACAATATTGGCTTTCTTGACATTTTCCACGATCGCACTTTCAGTAATCTCCAATTTTAAACAGCTCGGATCGCAGCCAGTTTCTGCTAAAATTTCATCGATTTCCTCGATTAAATTCGGCATACCTAACTGTTTAGGAGAGAGATTGACGCTCATTGTTAATTGCGAAGGAGCAATAATTGGTAATTTAAAATTCGGAATTAGTACCTGGGCAGTTGTACTGAACGTAGCCGAAGAGTTGGTAATTGGGAATTGGGAATTGGTAATAGATGAGTGGAAATCGCTAATCGGGAATTGGTAACTCGGAATTGGTAATTTTTTACTGATTCTTTCTTCCCTGTGACCAATACTGGGGGTACACTCAGTAAAAGTTCCGTGTTCCTCATGCCCTGTATCTGTTACATCACTTAACTCCCCTACATTACCCGTTGCCATCTTCCCTGTTGTTACCCTGAGCGAAATCGAAGCGCCTTCTTCCTTCTTGTTACCCTCAACGACTTGCCCTGAGTGCAGCCGAAGCGAGTCGAAGGGCATTGTTCCAACTTCCATTGGACTTCTTCCCTGTTGCTCGGTTAACATTTCTTGCCAAATCCGCAATTGCTGACAAGCTTCCCGCAACACCCAGGCTCCCAGAGGCACGATCAAACCTGTTTCTTCAGCTACAGGGATAAAAGTAGACGGCGGAACTAGACCCCGAACTGGGTGGTGCCAACGCACCAAGGCCTCAAAACCTTCGAGCGCACCGCTGGCGATCGAAACAATCGGTTGGTAGTGCACAATAAAGTGCGAACATTGATCCTTGCTCTCTCCTAATTCCTCCTTGCCCAAAATAGCCAACCGCAGGTCAGTTTCTAACTGCAACAGCGACATAGTTTGGTCGTGCATTGCCAAATTAAACACTTCGTGGCGGGCCTTACCCAAAGCTTTAGCGCGGTACATAGCGATGTCAGCATCGCGTAGGAATTCTTCCGGGTGAGTGTACGAATTTAATTCGCCACTGGCGGTGGCTTCGCCTCGACTGAAAACAATGCCAATGCTAGCGGTGGTAAATACTTCGTGCCCTTCGAGATGAAACGGCTTCGTCAGTTCTTTTTGTATCTTTTTAGCTGCGAGGGTGGCGTCGCTGAGGCTCTGAATGTGATCTAGCAGGATGGTGAATTCGTCTCCCCCCAGTCGGGCGACGGTATCAGAAACCCGGACGCAGGTTTGCAGTCGCTGGGCGAGGGCGATTAGCAGTTTGTCTCCTAAAACGTGTCCTAAAGAATCATTCACTACTTTGAAGCGGTCTAAATCTAGGAAAAGTAAACCAAATTTGTAATCGGGGGACTGATTGGATCGGCGGATGGCTTGTCCTAGCCTGTCGATGAACAAAACCCGGTTGGGCAAACCCGTCAGCGCATCGTGAAAAGCGCCGTGCAGCAGTTGCCGTTCTACTCGCTTGCGCTCGGTGACATCTCGGATAATAATCTGGCCGGCCGTCGAGCCTTGATAAATAGCGGGGATGCCGGCCATTTCAACGTCTATTATTTGTCCGTCGAGCCGCATCAGTTTTTGTTCGGCAAGGTCGAGTGGCTGATTTTCTATCTCGACTAGCCGAATGCGCTCTGTGGCTATTTGCACATAGTTTGGATGGACGAAATGCAATATGGGAAAGCCAATCAGCGCTTCAGGAGAACTCGCACCGAGGAGTTTTGCGCCGGCAGCATTGATGTAGGCGATTTTCCCTTGACTGTGAACGGCGATCGCTTCGGGAGATAGTTCTACTAAACGGCGATAGCGTTCTTCACTTTCTTTGAGAGATACTATCAACTCGCATCGCTCTTTTTCAGCTTGCTGGCGTTCGACTTCCATTTGGTGAACTGCCAGAATTTTGCCAATACTTTGAGCCATCAATTCTATAATTTCTATTTCCTCATACTTGAACTTTCTTTTTTTTATTTCTGGCGAACTAAAACTTAAAGTTCCGTAGGTTTTATTGTTAACAAAGATCGGCGTTCCGATGTAAGATTCTGATTTGCAGCTTTGATAAGCTGGATGTTCGCGCATCTCTACGTCTGCTCCTATATGAGAATATGCAACTGTTTTGTTGAGCTTAATGACTGCGGCGCAGTAAGTATCGCTGAGGTTCAATTCTAAGCCTCGTACGAAGTATCCTAAATCTGTTTTCGCTGCCTGGACAATAAAAGTTTCGCTCTCAACTTCAGCCATGATCCCTATAGAAAGTCCGAACATCAAACAGCCTGCTGTTAGATAATCGTCAACCCGTTCTTCAAAGTTTTGATAATGATAAGTTGTAATCCGGTGCAAGTGTTTGAGATTAGCGCTAAAAGCTGCTAAAGCTTGAGAATTTAAAAATAATTCTTCTTCCGAGCGCTGGCGGTCGGTAATGTCTGTTTGCACTCCAATAAAGTGGGTTAAGTGTCGCCGCGAGTTGTAAACCGGAGCGATCGACAGTTCGTGCCAAAAAGGGGTGCCGTCTTTCCGAAAGTTGCGTAATATAACTTGAGCTTCTCTGCCTTCTTCAATCGCAATTCGCAATTCTTTGGCAGCGGGGGTGTCAGTGTCTGTGCCCTGCAAAAATCGGCAATTTTTTCCCATTAACTCGTCTCTGCGATAACCCGTAATCCGCTCAAAACTGGGATTGACATAAATAATCGGATTATCTGCAACGGTTGCGTCGGTGATTGCAATGCCGTTGCTGCAACTTTCGATCGCCCGTTCCATCATTTGTAAGCGCTCTTGCGATCGAATCCGCTCGATCGCCGCAGCTAACACGTTAGCGATCGCTTCTACAAAATAAACGTCATCTTGACTGAAAACCCGCTCTTGGCTGGTATGAACCCCCAAAATGCCCCAAGCCTGCGAGGAGGAACTGCTGGCTGGTTCTGCTTGTCCCCAATTGCTCCCCAGCCCCCGATTGCCGGGAATGATGACAGTAAGGCCACTGACAGCCCGGTGGTTGTGCAGCAGCGGCAACTCGCTAAAGCGCGTTTCCACCCGCAAATCTTCGACGATAGTCGGTTCGCCCACTAGCAATGTGTAACCTGCTTGCGATCGGGCAGAAGCCGCAACAGTAGCGCTGCCGACGAGGCCCGGCTGCCAGCCAACCCCCGCTCGCAGCATAAAAGCATGACCAGAGGGCAACAGTTCTAACACCTGGCAATAATCAACGTCCAGGGTTTGAGCAATTAAAACCGCAGCTTTGTCCATCAGTGCGGACAAATCTGTTTCGGCCAGGGCCTGCTGCCCCAAGTAAGCGACGGCCGCTTGCTGGCGGGCTCGCGAGTGGATTGACGTGAGCAATTCCTGCTCCTTGGCGGCCACTCGCTTCCGATCCGTAATGTCGGTGAACGCTGACAGAACAGCTTTCCCCGACACCAATGTCAGATACCGCATCGATACACTCGCCCAAAACAGCGTGCCGTCAGCTTTTTTAAGCCGGACTTCTGTCTCGCGGACGTGTCCGTTGCGGGCGAGCCGCAACAGCAATTCCTGGCGCTCTGCAGGTTTGTGGTAGAGCATTTCAGCTTTGTGGCGGTCGATCGACTTAAATCCTGTGAACCCGAAAGCCTGACGACATAAATCGTTACTATAAAGAATTGTGCCATCCGCCAGACTGCTGACAATCAGGGGTATGGGCATCGAGTTGGCGATCGTCAGCAGTAATTCTTTGGTTCCTTGCAGCTCTTTGTACAAGTCTGGCTTGGAGGCCCAGCCGTGACAGTTTTCAGAGTTTTCAGGGATAAAACTTTCCATTTTTTAATCGATCCATTAGCAGGACAACTTTTTTAAACTTGTGGTCAATCAATACTGCGGACTGTTTTTAATTGGCATTCGTAGAATAAAAGTTTCAAGTCGATTCGCCAATGGAGCTACCAACGGAAAATCAAGGGTTTCAGACTACGAACTAAAAACAGTCCAGATTATTGGTAAATGACGATTTCAGATGCGGAGGAGGATCTACAGTAGCCCACAACACATTAATCTTAACCAGAACTATGCAACTGAAGGCCCCTAAACTGCTCGGCTGAAGTTTGATACGCTGCTCTCCCGTTAAAGACCACATCTGTCTTTGGTATGAAAATCTACTGTTTTTAAAGTTGCGTTAAGTTTTTATAAGAGCGAGGTACTTTACCCAATGTGCAGCGGAAGCTCCTAATCTAAAAAGTAAAGTCACCTACAAACAACCACCGAATACTATCCGAGGAGAGAGGAGAAATGCTTGAATCTTACCGCCGTACCGCTGCCGAACGGGCCCATGAGGGAATTCCACCGCTGCCGCTAGACGCCCAGCAAACGTCGGAACTGTGTGAACTGCTGAAAAATCCGCCGGCTGGAGAAGAAGAAACCTTAATAGAATTATTGCGCGATCGCGTCCCCCCAGGCGTAGACAGCGCCGCCTACGTCAAAGCTGGTTTTTTAACTGGCATTGCTAAAGGCGAAATCCACAGCCCCCTAATTGCTCCCAAATGGGCAGTTTACCTGCTGGGGACAATGATGGGCGGTTACAACGTCCAATCTTTAATCGATTTGCTCAACCCCACTGCCGAAGTCGCTATTCCCGCCACCGCCGCCCGGGCACTGAGCAAAACGTTGTTAGTATTCGACGCTTTCCACGACGTTATAGCTTTGTCTGATACCAATCCCTACGCCAAGCAGGTAGTCGATTCTTGGGCGGATGCCGAGTGGTTTACAGGCCGTCCTGTATTGCCAGAAGCGATTACCGTTACAGTCTTTAAAGTTCCTGGAGAAACCAATACTGACGACTTGTCGCCTGCACCTCATGCTACCACGCGACCGGACATTCCTCTACACGCTTTGGCGATGCTCGAAAGTAAGATGCCTGGGGCTTTGCAAACCATTGCAGACTTGAAGCAAAAAGGTCATCCCGTAGCCTATGTTGGTGATGTTGTCGGTACCGGTTCGTCACGGAAATCGGCGATTAATTCCGTGCTCTGGCACATTGGCAATGATATTCCGTTTGTGCCGAACAAGCGCAGTGGCGGTTATATTTTAGGAGGTGCGATCGCGCCGATCTTCTTCAATACCGCTGAAGATTCCGGCGCATTGCCGATCGAATGCGATGTTTCCCAAATGGAAACAGGAATGGTAATTACCATCCATCCTTACAAAGGCGAAATCACCAACGAAACCGGAGAAATCATCTCCACCTTCACCCTGAAACCCGACACAATCTTAGACGAAGTTCGCGCAGGTGGCCGAATTCCGCTATTAATTGGAAGAACTTTAACCGACAAAACCCGCGCCGCTTTAGGACTAGAACCTAGCACTATTTTCACCCGTCCCACAATCCCAGTAGATACGGGCAAAGGCTTCACTTTAGCCCAAAAAATGGTAGGCAAAGCTTGTGGTTTGTCCGGCGTTCGTCCCGGTACATCTTGCGAACCAGTAATGACAACAGTCGGCTCGCAAGATACCACCGGGCCGATGACTCGAGACGAATTGAAAGAACTTGCTTGTTTGGGATTTAGCGCCGATTTGGTAATTCAAAGTTTCTGCCACACCGCCGCTTATCCCAAACCAGTTGATGTCAAAACTCACCATGAATTACCCGATTTCATGGCAGAGCGCGCCGGCATAGCTTTGCGCCCCGGAGACGGCATAATTCACTCCTGGCTGAATCGAATGTTATTGCCAGATACAGTGGGAACTGGCGGCGATTCTCACACTCGTTTTCCTTTGGGAATTTCCTTTCCTGCTGGTTCGGGATTGGTGGCATTTGCTGCAGCCTTGGGCGTTATGCCTTTGGATATGCCGGAATCAGTTTTAGTGCGGTTTAAAGGTGAATTGCAGCCCGGAGTAACGCTGCGGGATGTTGTGAATGCAATTCCCTATGTGGCAATTCAAAAAGGTTTGCTAACCGTCGCGAAACAGAACAAGAAAAACATCTTTTCTGGGCGGATTATGGAGATTGAGGGCTTGCCAGATTTGAAGGTCGAGCAGGCTTTTGAATTGACCGATGCGACTGCAGAGCGTTCTTGCGCTGGATGCACGATTAAATTGAGCGTGGAGACTGTTTCCGAGTACATTCGCTCCAATGTCGCGCTGCTGAAAAACATGGTGGCGCGGGGCTATCAAGATGCGCGGACGATGATGCGCCGGGTGGCGAAGATGGAGGCATGGCTGGCAAATCCGGTGCTGCTGGAGGCTGATGCTGATGCGGAATACGTTGAAATCATCGAAATCGATCTGAACGAGATTAAAGAGCCAATTGTGGCTGCTCCCAATGACCCGGATAATGTTAAGTTGTTGAGTGAGGTTGCGGGCGATCGCGTTGACGAAGTATTTGTCGGTTCTTGCATGACAAATATCGGTCACTACCGCGCCACTGCGAAGGTGTTGGAAGGTGCAGGGGAAGTGAAAACTCGCCTGTGGATTTGTCCGCCAACTCGGATGGATGAACAGCAACTCAAAGAAGAAGGTTATTACAGCATTTTTGGAGCCGCTGGAGCTCGCACAGAAATGCCCGGATGCAGTCTTTGTATGGGCAATCAAGCACGGGTTAAAGATGCGACAACGGTTTTTTCAACTTCTACTCGTAACTTTAACAATCGCATGGGCAAAGATGCTCAAGTTTATCTCGGTTCGGCGGAATTGGCGGCCGTTTGTTCGCTGTTAGGTCGCCTTCCTACAGTCAAAGAATACAATGACATTGTGTCGAAGAGAATCGATCCTTTTGCTGGTGATTTGTATCGGTATTTGAATTTTGATCAAATTGCTGGTTTTGAGGATGAAGGACGAGTTATTGCTTTGGAAGATATGCCTCGAATTGAGGATATTTTGGGGATTCCCGATGGTGTATTGAGCAAGTAAAAAGCGGGCGGGCGCTCGCCCGCCCTGTGTTTATAATATAAGTAAATGAGAGAAAGGAAAAAAGTAATTATGTCGGAACAAGTTTTAAGCAGCGAAAGCCCAGGTACTGTAAACTCCGCGCCCGAAACTCCTACGGTTGAATATAAAGAGAGCGATCGCCCCTTAAGCCAGCCCATCGCGGAATTTCTCCGCGTAATTCAGCAAACTCCCAGAGAATATTGGCCGAATTTACTTCAGATAATGCGCTTATTTATGGAAACGGTGACAGTAAAGCCCGTATTGTCCGAGCCTCCCCAGACATCTGAGAAAATAGACATTACTAAACTGTCGCTGGAGGAACGGATACAAAGAAATCAAGGTGCAATTGAATTAATCAATTCATGGATTGAGGAGGGAGATGAACAAGAACAAACAGAAACCGCTGAATATCTCCGTAAAGCTTTAGATGAAGACCGCCTTTCTAATCGGCCATTATTCCCATGAGTAGAGTAATAATTCTCGACTCTGGCTCATTAGGAATGGTAACAAACCCTAAAGCATCCTCTGCTGAAATTCAAGAGTGCAAAGTTTGGCTAAACTCTTTAATGCGGAGGGGCGAAATAATAATTCTGCCTGAAATTGCTGACTACGAAGTGCGACGGGAGTTGATCCGCGCAGGTAAATTAGCAGGTATTCAACGGCTTGATGAATTGAAATTACAACTTACCTACCGTCCTTTGACTACAGAAGTAATGCTTTTGGCCGCTCAGTTGTGGGCTGATTCGAGAAGGAGAGGAAGACCAACCGCAGAACCTAATGCACTTGACGGGGATGTGATTTTGGCGGCTCAAGCAATATTGGAGGCAAGTGAAGGCAATGATGTGGTAATTGCTACAACAAATGTGGGGCATTTGTCGCAATTTGTTGATGCTCGCGAGTGGCGGCTAATTGAGTAATGTTTAAATCGATCGCACTTAGCCAATCCCTGCTATACTTTGAACTACACATATTTTTGCAGACACCGTTGGCGAGATAAACAGGATGGTGGAAACAGTGGAGACAAGCGAAAAAATTGACGATCGCACACAAACCCGCTACTGGGGCCAAGTTACAGTCATAGACGCGGGCGATCGTTATAAGATCAATCGCATTGAAGTCAAGCCGGGGCATCACATCAGCACCCAAATGCACTATCACCGCAGCGAGCACTGGGTTGTCGTCTCCGGTACCGCTAAAGTTATCTGCGACGACAAAGAGACGATTCTCATGCAGAAACAGTCAACCTACGTTCCCATGAATACTGCTCATCGCGTAGAAAATCCCGGCGTTATTCCCTTGGTGATGATTGAAATCCAAAATGGTGAATACCTCGGCGATGATGACATTATCCGCTTCGCCCAGGATGCTCACGAGTCAGATTGATCCTAGATCCAAATTTGAAGCAATCGCAGACGCCTCGGAAAAGCTTCGCACACCGAACAATGACCTACGCTACGCAGCTACCGGAAACAAGATAAATACTATAATTGAAAATTTAGGGGCAATTTCAGAAGAGACTGTTGGCGAATGTCTGAGGGGTTTCACCCCTCAGACATCGCCGTCCTGAATAGGCAGAATGATTGTGTAA
>NZ_JAUBPI010000127.1:0-15646 GCF_036700645.1 Microcoleus sp. S36b_A4
GTTTCCCACGATCCCAGACCCATGCAAATACTACCCTTGACAATTTCCCTTTTTCCTTAACTTGTCACCAATGGCAGAAACCCGGTTTATTGCATTTTTATGTAAAATTTTTAGTAATTATTCACCGAGCTAAACACTAGAAACCCACACCTTGTTTTATTTTTTTTCGTTATCACTAATTTTTACTATTTTTTATTAATTATAGATGCAAAATTTTAGATTGATTTAGCAGCACGAGCCAAGAATAAACTAAGTTAAAAACCAGGATATTTCCTGCCGCTCAATCTAAAATCTGTCATCTATAATAATCTCCAACTTTCCTGTTAGTTTTGAAAGTTGCGGGGACCCGTGTAACCCGATAAATCAGCGAGTTTCTCCAAAGATTGTGTCCCCGCATAAAACTGACCATTAATCTCCCAAGTCGGGAAACCTTTAACATTCGCAGCAGCAGCTTTGCAAATTTCAGCGCGGGAATTTTGCCCCCTGGGATCGCATTCAAAATAATCAATTATTTTGGCTGCTTCTTTGCCGAAGAGCATTTTTTGGTCGTGGCAGTGGGGGCACCAGTAAGCGCCGTACTCTTTAGCGCCGATTTGTCGGAGGTGGCGGGCCAAAGCCATTTGTGCCGGGCCGGAGATTGTAGTGACGGCAGGGGGTACAATTCCGGGGGTAGAGACAGTAGGAGGAGGTGAGTTGACGCTGTTATAAAGTCCCAAAGCGCCGATCGAACTCACCATTGCCACCAAAATGCCTGTAAACACCAACTGTCCGATATCTTCCCACTCGCGCCCGACTAGCACCAGCACAAACAGCGACAGCGCAAATAAGGCAGAAGTGACGCAATAAATGCACAGATCCTGAATTTCAAAAGCCATCAAATAAATCAAATAGCTGCTGAAAATTACCATCGCAGCAGTGATGATAAATAGCGCTTGCCAAGTTCTGTTTTCTAGTTGAGAGTGCAGTCCTTTCTTGGTGTCGGGATTTACAGCTTTGGGAGCCAATGCCAGGATTGCTATGCTCAGGTAAGCCAGACAGCCTAACAAACTTAAAGGCACTGTGCCAAAGACTGTAGCGTAGGGACTGTTGAGAACTTTGTCGCAGCCACTGGTTGGACAAATGACCGAGCCATTGGTGAATTTAGCGATCGTGAGATAGGCCGTTTCTACGACGCCTATGGCTGCGATCGCTGCCATCACAGTCCGAGACCAGCGATGAATCCAAGGGGTTGAACGTCGGCGAATCATTTTTTGATTTGGTAATTGATAATTGGGAATTGTTGACTGTTGACTGTTGACTAATGACTGTTAATGGTTAACTAATGACTACTGACTACTGCCAACTGTCAACTGTCAACTGTCAACTGTCAACAACTCCTATTTTACGTTTTACTTGTGACTTTGCCCGGTTCCGGTGTTGGCCCTCTTGAGCCATTAGCATCTCTATTTTCCTGTTCGGGCTCTTTCTGTGACAAGCTGCGGCGGGCGGCTTCTACAAACTGACTGACGCGGATCGGATCTATAGGCTGCTCGATGCGGCCGTTTCGCTTCAGGGAACTCGATACGATTACACCGTCAGCGGCCTGCATGAGGGTGGAAATGTTTTCCCAGGAGGCGCCACTGCCGATGAAAACTGGAATTCCCGCCGCTGCTGCACTCGCGAGTTCTAAGTCTTCGAGATTGGGAGGGCTACCAGTTGTCCAGCCGGAAAGGATTACGGCGTCGGCTAAAGCGCGCCCGATCGTCTCTTGGACGGCTGTGGTCAAGTTGGGGCTGCCTAGGGGTCGCCCGTGCTTGACTAACACGTCTGCTAATATTTTGACATCGCTGCCCAATTCCCGGCGGTAGCGCAGTAGCTGGTGAGCTTGGCCTTCAATTAAGCCTTGGTCTGTAGCCATGATGCCGTTGAGGACGTTGACGCGGATGAATTGAGCTCCTGTGCAGGAGGCGATGGCGATCGCACTGTGGGCGTCGTTTCGCAGCACGTTAACGCCGATCGGCAGCGTCACGAGATTTGTTAGCCTCTCAACTACCAGAGTCATGGCACTTACCACAGCCGGATCTACGCTGTCTTTGGCAAAAGGAGCGTCGAAAAAGTTCTCAACTATGATACCGTTTGCGCCACCAGAAGCCAGCGCTGTAGCCTCTTGCTCGGCTCTTCCGATAATAGCTTTGAGGTTTCCGCCCCAGCGGGGAGAAGTTGGCAAAGGCTGTAAATGTACGACACCGATTATGGGATTCGGCGTTTTGAATATTTGTTTTAAGTCCACGGATTTTCCTGAAACCACCAAGTTCACCAAAAAACGAGCGGGAAGCCCCTGACTTTACGCATGGGGAGGAAGGCGGCTGCGACGACCGTCGCCTTGAATCCCCTTTCGGGGTTGGAGAGGTCGGGTTGCCTCTCCGGTGAGGTATGGTTGCCTCAATCTCCCTTTCGGGGTAATGTTCGCTTCGAGAATGTTTAGTGAGCTTGTTAGGCTGAAAGCACTGGTTTGACCCCTTTAAGCCTGTTTAACTCTCAGCGATAGAGCGGAAAACTAGCGTCGCATTTTCCGGTATCGTGACTCAAAAAACGTAGGTCTGATCCTGTCTCTGGTAAGGTTTGGGCTTTCGGTTCAATCTCGCTCACAGAGCCGGACTGTCTTGAAAGCCCCCGCTTTTAAACGTGGGGTTCCTTACTGACGGCTGACGGCGGATTTTGACGGTATATTCTAGAATTCTATATCCACGGGGGCGATTCGGTTGACTTAATCGGGTCGCCAAGTTGCTCCAACCCCGCAGCCATAACAGTTTAGATTTTAGATTTTAGATTTTACAAAGGCGACCTACACACGTCACTCCAAGACAGATACTTGCTTGTAAGCAGGAGTCCTGGAAAACAAAAAAGTTCAGGTTTTAGCGAGATCTCCCAGATTCATCTGTCGAGTCAATGCTTTAATCTTTAATCTCAAATCGACTGACTACAATCAGGGATGAAAGCTTGACTGCAGTTGCATTCTTTTTTATACCTTGGTGTCGGCAGGGGTTTTTCCTTCTCTATCGAGGTTAAGTGGTGGAAGTTGTTCTCATAATTTTGGCTGTCACCGCAGGATTGGGGGCAGCAATCGAAGTGCTCCTGCGGGTGCTGCTAGGTTTTGGTAATCCTTTGATTTATATTGCCGATGCCGAGTGCGGCTATTTGTTGGCGCCCAATCAGAAGGTGCATCGCTTGGGCAACCGGATTGAGATTAACGAGTATTCGATGCGTACTGGAGCGATCGCCCCGATACCCCCTGCAGAAACTCTGCGCGTCTTGCTGTTGGGAGATTCTGTCGCCAACGGTGGTTGGTGGACGCATCAGACAGATACGATCTCGGAAATTATGACTCGGAATTTGAGACTGCAAGTACAGAATGTGGCGAACAATACACAATTAGGTTCACAAGTCAACTATTCAAATTTTGAAGTTCTCAACGCCTCAGCCAATTCTTGGGGGCCGAGGAATCAACTTGCTTACGCCAAGCGTTTCGGTGTTTTTGGGGCAAAGGCTTTGGTTTTGCTGCTCAATACGGACGATTTGTTTGCGTCGGCTCCCTGTTCTCTGGTTGTGGGGCGCGATCGATCTTACCCGGATCGCAAACCCCGATCGGCTACGCTAGAGTTATTAAGCCGCTACCTGCTCCCTGCAGTGCCGACTCGCCAATTGGCAGCACCCGGAGCCACAAGCAGCGATGTAGTAGCCTGCAACTTAGAAGCTATTCGCCAAATCCAGAAAATAGCTGTATCCGCCAACGTCCAGTTTGTGCTAGCAGTCACGCCGAAGCGGGGCGAACTCGGCGGCCCGCTTCGGCGTGACTGGGAAGTCAAAGCTAGAGCGCGTCTCGCCGAACTCGTAGCAACAGAGAAAATTACTTACATAGATTTTCTTCCCATTTTCAATGGTGCGGCCGAATTTCCAACTTTGTATCGAGACAGCATTCACCTGAGTCCTCAAGGAAATCAGCTAGTTAGCAAAACCATCAGTCGTCAAATAGTCGCTCTTTGTTGACATAAATCGTGACTTCACCTAAAAACGGATACTTGCCCACGACTCCTGTTGTCGAGAGCAAAAAAGTTTAAACCTTAGTTCAAGCCCCCAGATTCATCTGCAGAGTCAATCGATTTTAGATTTTAGATTTTAGATTTTAGATTTTAGATTTTAGCCTTGACCCCACGGATCAATTCGGGGGCTCCTTTATCGGATACAGTTTTTTTATTTATGGACGAATAAATCCGGGGGCTTGTATCCTGGATGCTTGATTGTCAATCTAAGATCTAAAATCGTTCGACTGAGGGCAACCCGACGCTCGCACTCGCCGAACTTCTCACGCCGAATTGTCCAATCTCAAATCGACTGACATCGAATCCGGTTGCATGGGAACAGTTACCATCTTCAACGAACAACAAACCCAAAGTAAAAGCACCCGGAAACGACACGATTTGTCTCGATTTAGCTAACTTGCAAAGTAGACTCTAGCTCTTTCGGATACCAAGCTTGACCGTCGAGAGCCATTTGCTCGATCGAACTCGCAAGCCGCAGAGCTTTGAGAGCTTGTTCTCCTCCCACAGAAGGCTGATTTCCACCCCGCACGCAATTAATAAAATGCTCCAATTCTGCGTGGAGCGGTTCAATATTGCTGGTGTAAACTTTCTCGATCAACCCATCTTGACGGTAAAGCACCTGACCGTAATCCGTCACGTAATTGGCGGTTGTTTGTCGGTGAATCAAGATTTCGTTGTTGAGAAAATCTGCCTCTGTCAGAGAATTCTTGCAGTGAGCGACGATTGAACGGAGTTTGCGGTGCGTCACCTTACTGGCAGTCAGGGTGGCGACAATGCCGTTAGCAAAGTTCAACGTCGCTGTCACGTAGTCTAAATAACCTGAATCTGAGGCTCTGCTGCCACTGGCTGTCAGCTTCACCACTTGGGAATCTGCCAATTCCAAAAGCAAGTCGATGTCGTGGATCATTAAATCCAAAACTACCGATACGTCGTTAGCCCGCTGGGAATAGGGACTCATCCGGTGAGCTTCCAATGCCAGTAACTCTTCAGTTTTCAGCACTTTGCCGAGTTCCTGAAAAGCTGGATTGAAGCGCTCGATGTGACCCACTTGTAAAATCCGGTGGGCCTCAGCAGCCGCGTTGACCAAAGATTCGGCTTCGGCAATGCTAGCCGCGATCGGCTTTTCAATTAAAACGTGAACACCCGCTTGGAGACAAGACATCCCCACAGGGTGATGCAGGCGAGTTGGAACGGCGACGCAAACTGCATCTACGTGGGCGAGCAAATCTCGGTAGTCTTCAAAGAAGCGAACCCGGTATTTGCTTGCTACATCTATTCCCCGCTCTACATTTATGTCTGCAACACCCACGAGTTCGATATCTTTTAGCAAGCTCAGAACTCGCGTGTGATGCTGGCCCATATTGCCAACCCCAATCACCCCAATGCGGAGGGGTTCGGGTTGACTTCGCTGGGCGAAAACGTTTGCGTATCCCAATGACATCCTATCTAGCACTCCTGGATTCTCCTCCACCACCACAGGAATCAAGCCCCTTGGCTTCCCTCAGCTACTCACAGCCATCCAGATAGTACCACAGTCAAACTATTTGTGAAGAATTTCTAAGTTCAGTTGCGATTATCGCATCAGGCAATTAAGCAGAAGCGAATCATACACAAGGAGAGAATACTGGGACAAAAGGTCTGGAAATTTTGTATTGACAAAGATTATTAAATGTGCAATGGGAGCGGGACGATCGCCTGCTGCATCGCCACAACACAAACCCGTCGGAATATTTGGCGATTACGATAAAACATTTTTCTAGTTTGTGTTCAAAAGTCATAGTGAAAGTCATAAATTATACAAATACAATAGGTGACGCATCCGTATTAGTTCGGTTATTTACATTCGGCAATCTTTGACTTCAAAAAAATTTACTTTAAGAATGGGGATAATTACGGGCGATCGCTGACTCAAATAAATTACACTTACGTAAAGCTTAATAAAAAACAATGAGTCACAAACAAAGGCACAGATTAGGAAGTGGGATCGCTAGCACAATTTTAAGTTTGTTTTCTGCCGTGTCATTGGTAGGAGTAGACAAAGCACAAGCCGCCGTACTCACCTACAATATCAATTTTGACGGTCAAGGTAGCGGTTTTTTAAAGGTGGATAACTCCTTGCTTACAGGAATAGACATTGAAGGAATTTCCGAGGGGACAGTTTCCGAGGGAAGAATGTACGGTTTTACTTTTCCCGAGTTGGGAAGCACAAAAGAATATGATAATTTGGCAGGGGTTCGAGCTGTATTTCGTGAAGGGCAGTTTCTCGGAGTGCAAGCCAGCGGCGGCGACGGTGCGATAAGAGACTATATCAGTCCTCCAGACGAACCAGGAGGGCCTTTTTTCTTGAGGGTTGAGGGCAGCGCATATTGGTCTATCGGAGTTACCTCTGGCTCGTGGAGTAGGGAGGTAGTACACAGACAGGTGAACTATCAATCATATATAGACGATGGATCGATCGTCACCGACAGCTATGTTATATACTCTAGATATATCTCCCCCAATGCCGAGGTTTCTTACACTTTAGTGAATACCGAACCCGAACCTGTTCCCGAACCTCTCACTGCTGGGGGGACAGCTTTAGCATTGGCAGGTTTAAGCTGGTTAAAACAAAAGAAAAAAATGGCAGCTTGAGGTGCGATCGCACCTCAACAATTAACCAGTCAGAAGTCACCTTTCAAAGAATATTCGAGTTGCAAAATTTTGCTCTCGATTCGGAGACAGAGCTCTGGCTTTCAAAATCGCAGCTACCAAAAAGGTATAGGACAAAACTCCCACCAAGGCAAGCAAAAGTACGCTGACGGCTCCCGACGCATTCCACAAAGCGTGAAGTGCGGAAGCACTGAAATAACCTACGCCCAAAATTTGCCAGCGCTTCCTGGGTTTGAGGGCGCTCAAACCGATAAAATATCCCAAATAGCCGCTGTAAGCCATGTGTCCGGCGGCGGAACCCAAAATGCGGGGAATTAGCAACTGCAATCCTACTAATTGTCCAGCGTCCGGCCCTGCTTGCAGGGTGACATTTTGGATGACATTGGGAACGTACTGTCCCAGAGTTTCTAACAGTGTAAAGCCGACTGCTGAGGCACTTCCTAACAGAATTCCGTCTAAAGGTTCCCAAACGCCGATGCGATCGCGCCAGGGATTTTTCAGCCAATTTCCCAGCAACATCGCTCCCAAAACGGGCAGGGCTTTCAGCAATTCTTCCATTAGACCCGCCCCGAAAAACATTCTGCTCAAAAAAGGCAAAAAACTGATTGTTTCGCCTTCGATTGGCAGGCGACCGGGCAAAATTTCTCTAAATACGAATATAAATCCAATTAATAAGGGGCTGCTCAGAATCAGGACTGTAGCTAAAGCCGAACCAAGCAATACCCACCAAGGCTTGTGTTTGCCGCACAGTTGATAGATAAAGTAGTAAGCCGCACCGGCGAGGTAAGCTGACAGCAGCAAGTTGAATGCTGCGGAATTTCCCACGGCGACAAACATCGACACGACAACAATAACTGTGGCGATACCTGGATATAAGTAAGCTTTTTGGCTTAATTGTTTGCCAGTGGAGGCGATCGGGAATAATTGAGTTAAAGTGAGAGCATCTTTTTCGCTACCAGCAAAATTGCCCGTTTGTGGTGCTCTTAATCCTGGTTGATTTTGGTAAGGGGTTATGGGAGATTCAAATATAAATTCAGGGCCGTCAAGGCCGAGACTGATGCGATCGCCTGTTTCTAAAGTTTGGCAGCCAGAGAGCTTTTTTCCGTTGATATAAGTTCCATTAGCGCTGTTGAGGTCGCAAATTTCCCATCTCGTCAAAGTACCCTGAGTTAGGGGACGGACTGCGGCGTGGCGGCGGGAAACCATGCCGTGGACGATCGACTCTAAAGTTATTTGACAATTGCGATCGCGTCCGATGACCAATTCCCCATCTTCAGAAAGTTGGTACTTGGATACTGGGGTTCCCACAGCGTCTTTGGCTGGCACTTGTCGCAGAAATCCGATTTCATTAGTCATGAGTTATGAGTCATTAGTCATTAGTCATTAGTCATTGGTCATGAACTCGCAAGCTGTTACCTGATGTTATTTTTGAGCAGTCTTTATTCCACAGTTATTGGTTGTTAGCTGCTGACTAATTACTAATTACTAAATACTAATTACTAATAACTGCTGACTAATGACTAATGACTAATAACTCTTATAGATTGGCCCTGGCATCCTGAACGGCTGCATAGAAAAATATGCCAGTTAGCGGTACGCTCAGGGCTAGAATGATGCCGGTGACTAAATTGCCAAGTTGAGCTTCTCCCGATGACAGCTCAAAGATGGAGCCGACTGCCGCGATCGCAGTGATGCACGAAAGAGCTAAGAGTAAACCACTTTTCGGAGTTCCTGCCATCATACTGATTTTACTGCCTTTGGAGAAAATTTATGCTTGACTAATGCTTCATTTAGTGCCAGCTTGTTTTCTACTCTGTCTACAAACAGCACTCCGTTGAGGTGATCCATTTCGTGCTGAATTGCCCTTGACAGTAACTCTGTTGCTATCAGGGTTTGTGGGCGGCCGTATTCGTCGCGGTAGGAGACTTCAATGACTTCTGGGCGTTTGACTTCTAAATAAACTCCCGGAATGCTCAAACACCCTTCTTGCAAGATGCAGATATCGCCACTGCTACTTTTGATGGTGGGATTGATCAAAACGATTGGGGGTGTAGCGGGATTTTCCGGGTCACAGTCGAGGACGATTACTTGTTTGTGGACTCCGACTTGGGGGGCAGCCAAACCGATACCGTCGGCACTGTACATGGTTTGCAGCATTTCTCGGACTAGCTGCCGAATTTCTGCATCGACGCTTTTGACGCGCTTGGCTGGCTGCCGCAGGACGCGATCGCCTAATGTGTGTATTGTTAGGGGCGGTTTTTCTAACTTTTTCTTTTCAATCAAGACCTGAGCCGTCATAGAACCTCGCGGGATGTTTGGAAACCCCCAACGAAAGCTGTTGGGGAATGGAATTGGAACCAATACTATTATTTTCAATATTAATCTAATTTTCAGTAGCCATGACTGGAAACGCACCAAACCAACGGCCGGTTATTTCTCTGGGGCTTTCGCCTGTTTTAGTGGCGGTAGAGCTTTTAGGTGCGATCGCGCTTTTGCTGGGTGTTTTGCTCATTGTCAAGTTTTGGGCCGTTTTGCCCGATCGAATTCCGATTCATTTCGGTTTGGGGGGGGCTGGCTGATGCTTGGGGCGACAAGGTGACGGTTTGGATCATGCCGGTGGTGGCTGCGATTATTTTTGCGCTTTTAACTGCGGTATCGCGCTATCCACATACTTTTAATTATCCGGTACCGATTACTTCTGAGAACGCTCGTCGGCAATATCTGTTGGGGCGAGGTCTTTTGGTTTGGCTGAAGGCGGAGATTTGCTGGCTGTTGGCGTTTGTGGTGCGACAGCAAATTCTTGTCGCTTTGGGCAATGCTCAAAGGTTTAGTATCGAGTTACTTTTAGGGTTAGTTTTTTTTGATATTTGGGACGGTTAGCGTGTATTTGATTAAGGCTTATTCGGCTCGCTAGATATTGGGTAAAAGTCTTAGAACTACCTAAAAACATTTTTTTTGGGTAGGCATTTTTTACAAAACTTAATAATATCTAACCTCTCAAAAATAAAGAAATTTTATTGGCAATTAGGAATAAATTTATCAAATTTTTATGAGGAGTTTGGTCCTCACTACCAATATTTTTGATGGCGGGTAATTGACTGGACATTCTAGGAATCACAGGTGAGAGGTTTGTGCTACGGTAAACGCCTCTCAACTAACCCATCAGATATGTTTGCTGATTGTTCATCGGCAATACTCGCAACTGTCGATTTTTCAAATCTGGTTCTAAGCCTAGTTCTTCCATGGGAATCACGCCCAACAAAACAGCAGAAATGCCTTCGGGCAATTCTAAACAATCAAATCTGCCTTCTCTCCCCTCTACAATAATTTGAGCGTCGGCAAAAATTCGACCCTTTTTTATGCCGGCTGATGTTTCTACATCTCTTTCTCCTACTTGTATTAAGCCTAACTGGCTAATAATGCGAGCTGGCAAGGAAAGCAGAGTTGCTCCGGTATCGACAACAACGTTATCGAGGATAACAGAGCGGACTTCCTCAGCAGCAATAAATCCTCGTTCAGCCATAACTCGATCGATGCGATTCGTGAGGGTGATTGTAGTGATTACTTGACCCATTTGTTTTTCTTGCAGATTGGGGAGTACCAGGGCCATAGTATGTTACCTGTTTGAGTGTAATTAGTGGAGATTTATATTGTAATATTATCTAGAATCATGCTTGGTTGGTTAAAATCGTTTTATTGACCAGCCACAGTTAGAATTTGCCTCAACGCATGACACCAGAACCAAACTCTTCTCAACCCAATCGCCCTGAATCTAACGTGACTGTAGAAAGTCAGAACGGTGCGAACCCTAATGTGCCACCAGAATCAGGGATAATCGTCGCTACTGCTGAACCGGAAAAACCGCAGCAGCCGCCTCCAACCCGCAAGGTGTTATTGCAGCCACACCAGGAACAAACGACTCCTGAGAAATCGGGGTCAGTGCTGACGCTGGGGTTGATCGCAGCGATGATTTTTGGGCTGGCCAATGACAATATTTGGCTGGGCTTAATTGGCGCCGTGGGTGCGATCGGCATATCGCTGCGGCTGATGTGGCCGAGTTGGGGCAAAATCTGGGCGCAGGTAATTCCGCCGACTTGGCGCACGCTGATCGTCGCCTGCTTCGGGCTTTTAGCTGGGATTGTTGGTTTGCTGATGCTCAGCGGTACTAATACTGAACCGGGAAGCCGCAACATCCAAATCAACTGGGAGGCAATCGGGGCTCTCGGCGAGTTGATCGGCGCTTTAGGCCAAATTTTGATCGCAATTTTAGGCGTTTACGTGGCTTGGCGGCAGTATGTGATATCCAAAGATTTGACTATTCAGCAAAATCGAATTACGCAGCAGCAAACGATCGATGCTTATTTTCAAGGGGTTTCGGACTTAGCCCTTGACGAACAAGGGTTTTTGGAAGATTGGCCGCAGGAAAGGGCGATCGCAGAAGGCCGTACCGCTGCGATTATGAGCAGTGTAGATGCTGAAGGTAAAGCTAAAATTCTGCGGTTTTTGTCGCAGTCGAGATTGGTTACTCCGCTGAAGCGCGATCGGCTTTTAGGCCGTCCCATCCTTGACGGTGACGGCGGCTACGCTGAAGATAGGGATCACGGTATCCGCGTTATCGATCTCAATGTCATGTTAGCGGGTGCTGACCTGGCTGGCACTGATTTGCGGTGGACGGATTTGAGCGAAGCCAACCTCGTCCGCGCCAATCTCAGCAAGTGCGATTTAGTGAAAGCCAATCTCTCGCGCGCTGTCTTGTATGACGCCAATCTCGCTCGCGCCGACATGAGAGCCGCCGCATTATTCTACGGGTCGGCAGAAACTGCATCCCCCCGCAGCCGTACCGAATTTCCCAACTATCAAACGGGCGAACATACCGGCGCTGTGGTTGAACGCGCTGATTTCACCGCTGTCAAGCGGCTGTCGGATGAGCAGCGCTATTACTGCTGCGCTTGGTGTGGCTCGAAGTCGAGAGAGACTATTCCCGGCGGCTGCGAAGGGATTCCCAATAAACTCGGACGTTAAGCCGGGACGGGTTAATTTTTGTAATTGCTATGTGGTTTCTGAGCCGATCGATAATGGCGATCGGGATGCAGGTAATTGCTCCTTTAGTTTGCAAGAAACTACCCCTGTATGGGAGTCGGCCACCTCTAGATTTTGTAAGTGGCTGACTCCTCAAAAGTGGCTGGGCACTGTTTTCGCATTGGGACGGTAAATGGTACCTCGAAATAGCTAATTTAGGCTACAGCTATGCAGATGATGGACACCAGCATTCTGTCGCTTTTTATCCGCTGTTTACTTTGCTCATGCGCGACTTTACGACTCTGGGAATGCAAGTGGGATTAGCACGGCTCATTAATTGTGGGGCATTTTTGATTGCATTATTTCTGGTTGCAAGCTGTTAGTAAAGTTGCGATGATTTAGGGCTGTGGCTATTTCGGGAATTTGCGAAAAAGGCTAAGCATTACAGTCAGCTATTTCGGTTTTTGCTCTTTAGCGCTACTGAGCAATTCCGGTGCTCTGCAATCGGTTCATCGCTACGTTTACGGCATTGTGTAGCTTTCAATGGCACTCGGTTTAGTGTTGAGTAATCAGCCTTGTTTTTGATATGCTGTTATGACATTATTTGCTACATTCCTGCTGTATATGGCTGTTAAATTTACTGCGTGTAGGTAGCTTAAGATAGTTTTCCATTTTTGCACAAACTTAATTTACTCTATTTCCCAAGCTGCTTGAAAAAAGTCTCTTTCGCATAGCATAGCGTAGCGATAGGTTGCTTCTACTTCTGGCCCAGCATCTGCGTAGCGATCGACCAAACCTTCCAGGCGTTTTGCTAAAATCTCAAAATCCGGGCTGCTATAGGTGGAAATCCAGTCGCTAAAGGCGTGTTCCGGTATATTACCTGTAGCTAGCTGCTGTCCCAAAAAAGCATACAACCGCAAGCAAGGAGTCATGGCGGCTACTGTCAAACCTACACCACTCCCCCAGGCTGTCGCTAATAAAAAATCTGTGTAGCGGCGGGTAGCGATTCCCGGTTTTGCCTCTTGTAAGTTTACCCCCCATTTGGCTGCATATCCTTGATGCAAACGAAGTTCTTCTAAAACGCCACTACCGAGATTGTGGAGAATTTCAAACCCCCCCCAGTCGGGTGCTTTTGCCGCAGCGATACTATAAGCGCGAGCGAAGGCTCCCAGAAAAAATGCGTCTTGTGCAACGTAATATGCAAAACTATTTTGGGGGAGGCTGCCGTGAGCAATGCCTTTGACAAAGGGATGTTGCAGACAAGCTTCGCTTAAGTCTTGATTTGCTTGCCAAAGATAATTAGAATTTGTCATGCAATTTTGAATCGATGGGTTATGATTGTAATTTTTATAGTCTGACTAAACATCTATGATAACAGATGTTTTCGCTGGGCGTGTGTCAGTCTTATGGTATCTTTTATTTTTCGTATTTAAGAAAATAGATAAGTGTTGGTACGCGACTATTTGGTGGGCTGCTGTTGTCTGGCTCAAAGAGCGAAATTACCTGCCGAACCTCTCTGGTGAAGCAGCCAGGGTGTTTTTGGAAAAAGAAACTTTTGATTTAACGGTTGGAAAGCCGATTTTGAAACAGAAACTGCAATGAACGATACACCTAAGTATTCCTTGGTAATTCCTATCTATAACGAAGAAGAAAATCTCGCTGAATTGTATCGGCGAATTAGTGCGGTGATGGATCGAATGGACGGCCCAGTAGAATTAATTTTAATCAATGATGGCAGTCGCGATCGCTCTCTCGAACTTTTGCGAGAATTGCACGAAAAAGACTCACGAATTTGTTACCTCAGTTTTGCTCGCAATTTCGGCCATCAAATAGCTGTAACTGCTGGTTTGAACTTTTCTAGAGGTCAAGTTGTAGTCATCATGGACGGCGATTTGCAAGACCCGCCAGAGCTAATTATAGATATGGTAGAACAGTGGCGGCAGGGCTATCAAGTTGTTTACGCTCAACGCACTCAACGGCGTCAAGAAGGTTGGTTTAAGCGGTTGCCGGCTTATATGTATTATCGCATTTTGCGGAATCTTGCTGATGTTGATATTCCCATAGATACCGGAGATTTTTGTTTGATGGATAGGTGCGTAGTGGATGTACTCAACGCCATGCCAGAACGCAATCGTTACATTCGGGGATTGCGCGCTTGGATTGGTTTTAAACAAACAGCGGTTAAGTTTGAACGTGATCCGCGTTTTGCTGGCGAAGTTAAGTATACCTTCAGTAAATCTTTTGCTTTGGCGATGAACGGTTTAGTGTCTTTTTCAAAAGTTCCTCTGCAACTGTCGATTTATTTGGGTTTATTTTCGGCTTTCGTGTCTGTTTTGATGGCTTTCTTGGTTTTGTATTGGCGTCTTTTCTCTGCGGGTTCGGCATTAACTGGTTTGACAATTGTGATTATGGCGGTTTTCTTTTTGGGTGCGGTGCAGTTGGTGAGTATTGGAATTTTGGGCCAGTATATAGGGCGGATTTATGAGGAGGTGAAAGGTCGCCCGCTTTATACGCTGGCAGAAGTGGCTGGTTTCGATCCATTTCGTCAAAAAAATGGTAAATAAGCAGGACATTTTTACTATCTTGATGGCTTAAAGATAGCGGTTGTATGGTACGTCTGCTTAATCACCTGAACCCTGAACCACATTCAAAATGCGGGTAGTTGATTCATTATTTGCTACTTAATTTCAGCCAGCGGATATAAACTCCTCATGCCATTGTTGAGCGACTTTATCCCAGCCAAATGAATCTTTAAGAGCTAATGCTTCCTGCCTTAAAGATTCTTGTTTCTCAGGATTTTTTAGCAAGTCTATCACTGCTGCAATAAAAGCATTATTAGTTTCCTCATCCCCAGCAGGCCCCTTAATTCTTATACCTGATTTCACAGTTTCATCTAAACCTGCATAAGTTGTCACCACAGGAACACAACCAGCGGCTTGTGCTTTCCAAGCACTAATACAGAAAATTTCTATCGCAGTATGACAAGGATAAACCCAGATCCCTGATTGGAATAATTCTTCCACTAACTCCTTGTGTCCAATCCTGCCATGTTCATAGACATTTTTTTGCTCGAAAAGTTGTAAAAGTTTTTGCTTTTTATCTGGTAAGTATGGAAATTTCTCAATATAAGGTGAATTAATTAAAGCATCAATTCCTTGCCAACCATAAAAAATATGTAATTCAACATCGGGCACTTCTTTGAGAACTTGATCCCATTGAGTCAGTAAATTTTCAATACCTCTTGCATAATCACTAATCGAAATTAGCCTTTTGGGATTTCTAGCAATTCCTGTTAAATTGAAATCTTCGAGATTAATCCCATTGGTTGTTAAAAAAATCTTGTCTTCAGGAATCCAGTCTGGCAGCAGAGATTTATGAAAATTTGACAACATAAAAAGTTTGTCAAAACTTGCCAGAAATTCCAATCGCGTAGACTCTTCTACAGGAGGAAATAATTGCGGGTTATCGTGCATCCAGACAGCAGTTTTTCGGGCTTTCACTTTCATACACATAGGTTGTGTCCAAACACGATGAAAGATTAAGACATTAAAGTTATCTTCGGTATTGAATTTATCAACTGACTGATAAACTACTCCCTTATATTCCCCTTCCATATCACCGCAGCGATTAAAAACAGTAACCTGGTAGCCTAATTTAACTAATTCTTGACTTAAGTAAATAATCGCTTCTTCACTTCCGCCAATACCTTTATTCACAGATAGAGGAGACCAATCTTCGAGATGAAAGGGAAAATTGGAATAAATTACAATGTAAGGATTCAGGTCAAAAAAACTTCGGTGACAAAAGCTGGTAAAATAAACCAATGAAAAAGCCCCCAGCAACCAGAGAGCCGAAAAAAACCGAAATCGAGCAGTTGAGCCAAGCTGAACTGGTAGAAA
>NZ_JAUBPI010000128.1:0-15122 GCF_036700645.1 Microcoleus sp. S36b_A4
TCACGATTATCTCGGATGATTTACTTTTATCCCCTCCATCTGCCTATGTGCCAGTTGGGGGTGCGGAATGTGGGTTATAAAACAATTAAAAACCCGATTTCTTCAAGAAGAAATCGGGTTGTTGAAATCGATGGTGAAGCGCGATTTTCTGTCTAAACTATTCGGAAAATAAAAGGGTAGCGGTAAGGTTGGTTAGGATTTTGCAAAACCTGGAGGATAGCCATTATTGTCAGTCCCCAATGCAGCAGATAACCTAGGGGCACTAGGATAAAGCCAGCAAGACCGAAAGTGACGACAGTTAACACCACAATCACGGTGCTGTACACCCATACATTAAGGTGAAAATTGATTGCTTCTGTGGCATTTTCTTTGACAACGGGGTCATCTGATACTAACAATACAGCGATCGGCGCTCCGATCGAGAACAGTAACGTGCTGAAAAAAATCGCCCCGTGGCACACCAGTGATAGCAGTTTCCGCTTGTCGGAGTCGTACATATTACTTTTCCTTGACTTTATTGATAATTAAACCTTTAATAGCAACTGTAGCACAGGCTATAATGGCGATCGGGTGATGATTCCCCTACCTAATTTGTGATGACAACTGAACTCGAAACTGAACTGCTAACTGCTGTTGAGCGCCGGCGCAACTTTGCTATTATCTCGCACCCTGACGCGGGAAAAACTACTTTGACAGAAAAGCTGCTGCTGTACGGAGGTGCAATTCACGAAGCAGGTTCTGTGAAAGCGCGGCGGGCTCAGCGACACGCTACGTCTGACTGGATGGCGATGGAACAGCAGCGGGGAATTTCTATTACTTCTACTGTTTTGCAGTTTGAGTATAAAAAATATCACATTAATCTGCTCGATACTCCAGGACACCAAGATTTTAGCGAAGATACTTATCGCACTCTGGCGGCGGCTGACAATGCGGTGATGCTTGAGGATGCTGCTAAGGGTTTGGAACCGCAAACTCGGAAGTTATTTGAAGTTTGTAAGCTGCGAAGTCTGCCTATTTTTACTTTCTTTAATAAGCTCGATCGCCCTAGCAGAGAACCTTTGGATTTGTTGGACGAAATTGAGAAGGAATTGGGGTTGCAGACTTATCCGGTAAATTGGCCGATAGGTACGGGCGATCGCTTTAAAGGTGTTTTTGATCGCAGGGCGCGCAAAATTCACTTATTCGAGCGGGCTAAACACGGTTCTCGTGCTGCTGTTGATACCGTCATCGAATTGGGCGATCCGCGCATTGAAGATTTGTTGGAACAAGACCTTTACTATCAGCTCAAAGAAGAGTTAGAACTGCTGGATGAGTTAGGAACTGAACTCGATTTAGATTTAGTTCGGGCTGGCAAAATGACACCAGTTTTCTTTGGCAGCGCGATGAGCAATTTTGGGGTCGAACTGTTTTTAGATGCGTTTTTAGATTACGCTATGAAGCCGATCGCCCGCAAGAGCAGCGCCGGAGATTTGCCGCCAACTTATGAAGATTTTACCGGGTTTGTGTTTAAATTGCAAGCGAATATGGACCCAAGACACCGCGATCGGGTGGCCTTTATTCGGGTTTGTACGGGCAAGTTTGAAAAGGACATGAACGTGACTCACGCTCGCAGCGGTAAAACGGTGCGTTTGTCAAGGCCTCAAAAATTATTTGCTCAGGATCGGGAGTCGATCGAGGTTGCGTATCCGGGGGATGTGATCGGTTTGAACAATCCGGGAGTATTTGCGATCGGCGATACTATTTACACCGGCCAAAAACTGGAATATGAAGGGATACCCTGTTTTTCTCCCGAACTTTTTGCTTTTTTGAGAAATCCCAATCCTTCTAAGTTTAAGCAGTTCCGCAAGGGCGTTTCGGAGTTGCAGGAAGAAGGCGCAGTGCAAATTATGTACTCGGTTGATGAGTCGAAACGCGAGCCAATTTTGGCGGCAGTCGGACAGTTGCAATTTGAAGTTGTGCAGTTCAGAATGCAGTCGGAATATAATGTGGAAACTACGATCGATATGTTGCCTTACAGTGTAGCTCGTTGGGTTGACGGCGGTTGGGAGGCGCTGGAAAAAGTTGGGCGGCTGTTTAATACGGTGACAGTGAAAGATACTTGGGGAAGGCCGGTTTTGCTGTTTAGAAATGAGTGGAATTGCCGGCAGGTGGAAGGGGAGCATCCTGTGTTGAAGTTAAATGCGATCGCCCCTGTGGTTTCTGGTTTGGCTGTTAGCGAGGAGTAGGGCTTACGCATGGGGCCCAGAAACCGGGTTTTTTTACGAGAAGACGCATTACATACCGTAAATTCTGTAAAAAACCCGGTTTCTTTGTCGGAGTGCGTAACTCCTGTTAATCTTCTTCCTAATTCTTCCTTCGTGTCCTTCGCGTCTTCGCGGTTCAATCATTTTAAGTATTTATCCACTAAAAGCTCTTCTAACATGACTGCAACTTCCGCATCTGTTGGAGGTGGAATATCAGTTTTTGCTAGCCCTCTGAGTCGCTTGGCCGAACCTTTACGATCGCCCAATGTGAGTTTAACTTCAGTATCATTTGTCTCCATAAATGCTCTCTCGGCTAATAGCTTCATCTGAAAGAGTGAGGAGATTTAGTGTACGATGACTGTCAACCCATTCCTGAAATACTATTGACCATTGTGTTGGGGTAGCTGTTTCATAAAAGGGACGTTGTTGAGGTTCTATTAGCCGTTTGAGCATCGCATCTAGTAATGGTTTAATCTGAGCCGGCGTGCGGTTGGTGATTTTGGCCAAAACCTGAGTAATAGTCTGTATGTCTTGTTGGTGAGATTGCTGAAAATCGTGCAGCATAATTATCCTGGGGTTCTCTTAGTCTAGTTATAACCCTAAATCCTCAGCCCGCCCCAAAACCTCCCAATCCCGATCTTCAATCCAAAATCCAAAATCTAAAATCCAAAATGGATTGACGGCGGCCCCCCTCTGCGGCTACGCTTTGAAGTGAGAGGTTGCTTGCTTGTAGAGGAGGCAGCCCGCGTCGCCCAAAAATCTAGTTGCACTGCCCAAAGCTGCTGGTAACAGCAATGGACAGCATAACCGCCAAACTGGGACTAGCAGTCTGGAGGCTAACGGAGTATCTTAACATCCTCTGTAGCCGCCCTGCTATGTGTTGAAATGCGGGGCGGCTGGGTTTTTGGGTTTTTCTAGAAAACCCAAAACCAGGAGAACATATTATGTCACAGGAATTCGTGCCTGACGACAACAGATCCGATCGCCCAAATGACGACTCAGCAGCAGTATGCGAACAGGAAGTGGTGCTGTTAACGGTTGTCGGTTCGCCCAAGGGTGTCAGGGAAACCATACTCACTTTGTACCGACTGGGATTTGCAGAAGTGGGCGATTGGAGTCCCGTACAGCGTGCGGCGAATCCGAAGCAGGTGATGAGCGTGCTGATCCGTCGGAAGCGGGCTGATGGTACTTCGCCGAGAAAATCTGGGCGGTAAGCTACAAGGTTAAATAGCTAAATTTGAGGGCGGGCCTTTAACGTTCAGCCCTGAGTCCGGCAGGGGTTGAAACCCCTGCCTCAAAGCAAAAGTCCTCGCTATGAGGACTGAAGAATTCATTAGTCCTCATAGCGAGGACTTTTGCTAAAAGCCCCGTGGAATTCATTCCTTGGCGGCCTTTCGGTTTAAGTTAACTGGACACGTCCTCCTTTTTAATGCCGCGTCTTTACTCCTTGCGATCGAGGTAAATGCTGAGACTATCCTCACCCAAATTATCGAGAAGTTGTTGCAGCGCGTCGCGGCTATTGCGAACCAGATCGTTGTTAGGAGCAATGGCTAAAGATCGATTAAACATTTCCAGAGCCTCTTGCCCATTCTTGAGTGCTTCCTGTTGCTCAGATAATTTTGCTTGTAAATCACCCAGTATTCTCAGTGCAATACCTTTGTTGTTGAGGACAATAACGTCATCCGGTGCAATAAGTAAAGCTCTATTGTAAGCAGCGATCGCATCTGAGTAAGACTGTTTTGCCACCTCAAATTCACTTAGCTGTGCTTGCAATTCACCCAGACTTAACAGCGCATTCCCTTTCTTGTTGAGAGCACAGATATAATCCGGTGCAATAAGTAAAGCAGAATTACAGGCAGCGCTTGCCTCAAAGTAAGACTGTTTTGCCGTCTCAAATTCACTTAGCTGTGCTTGCAATTCACCCAGACTTCGCAGCGCATTCCCTTTGTTGTTGAGAGCATTGATATAATCCGGTGCAATAAGTAAAGCAGAATTATAGGTTGCAATCGCTTCTAAGTAAGACTGTTTTGCTGCCTCAAATTCACTTAGCTGTGCTTGCAATTCACCCAGACTTCGCAGCGCATTCCCTTTGTTGTTGAGAGCATTGATATAATCCGGTGCAATAAGTAAAGCAGAATTATAGGCTGCGATCGCTTCTAAGTAAGACTGTTTTGCCGCCTCAAATTCACTTAGCTTTGCTTGTAATTCACCCAGCCGTAGTAGCGCAATCCCTTTGCTGTTGAGAGCATTGGTATAATCCGGTGCAATAAGTAAAGCAGAATTACAGGCAGCGCTCGCCTCAAAGTAAGACTGTTTTGCCGCCTCAAATTCACTCAGAATTGCCTGCAAATTACCCAGACGTAGTAGCGCAACCCCTTTGTTGTTGAGAGCACAAAGATAATCCGGTGCAATAAGTAAAGCAGAATTACAGGCAGCGATCGCCTCAAAATAAGACTGTTTTGCCGTCTCAAATTCACTTAGCTGTGCTTGCAATTCACCCAGACTTTGCAGCGCATTCCCTTTGTTGGTGAGAGCAGCGATATCATCCGGTGCAATAAGTAAAGCAGAATTATAGGCTGCAACTGCCTCTAAATGTTCCTGTCTTGCCTCTACATATCGAGCCAACCGAGCATAGTAATCTCCCTCGGAGCGCGAAACTCTACCAAGCCAATAATCACTTTTAATCCACAACTCATCTCTAACTCCCAGCAGCGACTCGCATTCCCCGTAACGACTCAGCCGCAATGCTTCATCAAACACCTCTTCCCATTCCTTCACACCCCGCTCCCAATCCAAGCGATTAGCATGATAAATTGCCTCAGCCGCATCCCCCACTTCCCGATAATGCCCCTCTAAAACCTCATGCGCCCTGCGAGTTTTCGGATGATCCCGATCGGCATCCAAGCGCCGCAATAAATCGTGAATCCGATACCAATTATCCCCCCGCTTTTCCGATTTCCACACAAAGGAAAAACCAGTCAACATCTCAAAATTGGCACTACTTGCCTGGAAGTGACAACCAGCTCCCAATTTTACGTACAAATCCTCATCAAAAGCGCGGCCAGCACTCAGCGAATGCACGGCTGATCGCACTTCGCGATCGACATAACTCAGCAACCGATCTGTTAATTCCGCAGTCTTGTTTTCCAACTTCGGAATCCGCGCAAAATCCGACGACAGCAACTCAATTCCCCGCCTTCTTTCTGCCAGCACCGCATCCGCGCACAAACCCAAATAAAACGGATGTACCTGCAAATTTTCCAAATTATCAGCGGGATTGACGCTGGCATATTTAATTACAGCATCTGCCAAATCTGCCTTGTCAATCTTCACTTTGTGCAAGTAATCCCTCGCATCATCCGGCGACAAATGCCACACCAATTGTGCATCTATATAATCTGCGGGAATCGGAAACCTTGACGCATTCGGCCACCGCAATTGCGTCACCGGACACTCTCGCCCCGCCACAACAACTACAATCCCCAATTTGTAATCCAATGCCCTCAACAACCGCCGAAACCACTCATCTTGATACCAAAAAGTTGCGCCTTGAGAATTTCGTTTTTCATCCCACATTTTCTCGTGAGTATCGAACAGCATCACGAGGCGATCGGGTTTATTTTTGCCAGCCATTGTCGCATTCAAATCCCCAGCAAACAATTTCGGCAAATAGTCGGTTAACTCAGTATCAATATCTAGACGGCGAATTTCCTCCGCCTTTTCATCGCTGACGCCCAAGCGATTTTGAATTAATTTCATCGCCCGCTTAATCCCGCCCAATTTATCTATCCCTTTGAGCACCGCTACAGCTTGCGCCACCACCGGAAAATCTGCAAAAGTTTCAATTATAGGTATCACCAATTCCGCCACATCATCGGGGAAAAGTTGGTTGAGAGTTGCCTGTGATTCGCCTTTGTTCAGCAAATACCAAAAGCAAGCAAAGTCATAATTTGGAAATTTAAATTTATATTTCTTAGTGGCTGCTGCCAGATTTCGGCGCAGCATCAGCAAGCCGTAAAATCTATCTTGCGGTTTATCTTCTTTAATCGGTATCAATCCGAAATCGTGTCTGACTGCGGGTATGGGAGTGTAGGTCTTAGGTTCAGCATAGCGGACAAAATCAGCAACTTGGGCGGCTTGTGATTCTGGGATGTCGTGCAATTGTTGCCACACCTGCGGCGAAAATCTTTTACAGCAGTGAAACTGCAAGTGTTGTAGCAGCAAAGACTTGCCGTTGCCTCCATCTCCGTAAAAATACAAAATTTGTTGGCGCGCGGGGTCTTCGTTTAAATAAAAGGCAAATCGGCGGGTAAATTCGTATCTGTCGGTAAAAAGTTCCAGTTTGCGATCGCCGCTAATAGATTCGCTTTCAAAATCTTCGTCGTCAATTGGCATAAGTGTGCAGGTGAGGTGTTAATTTATTATACCAATGGGGGATTGAAATTGGGCATAGATATCAATTAGGGGCGATCGCCTTTAGGGCATATGTTAAAACTGAGATATTGCACCCTTCTCAATCAGCTTTTGTGAACAGGCAAGATGCCTGTTCCACAAGAAAATTTATCTTTTGTGGAACAGGCATCTTGCCTGTTGCTGACAATGGTACAAGATGTGAGTTAAAACAGTAATCGATCGACCACCCAAGCTATCTTAGAAAGGACGCTAGCGAAAGCACAGTCATGGCACCTCCCACTAATCCAAATCCGGCGGATTCATCTGCAAAACAGTCTCTAGAGGCTGGGCTAGCAGCTTTGAAACAGCAGGATTACCCCACCGCGATCGCCCTTTTAGAATCCGTTACCCAAACCGCCGCCAATCAGTCGTCGGGAATCCGCGCGCAGATGGGGTTGGTGGCTGCGTACAAAGCAACCGGTAATGTGAAAAAGGCGATCGCCCTGTGCTCTTCCCTCGCCAAAAGTCCCAACTCTCAAGTCAAAACTTGGGCCGATCGCACTTTAAAAGAATTAACCCCCCCTCGCCCCCCAAAACCACCGGAAAATAAACCAAAATCCGCAGAAACTCCCCCCGAAACAGGCTTTGTCGCCTTTGATGCAGGCACTAAATCGCCGAAAAAAACGATTGGGGGCGATGGCTTACGCCCCGCTTCGCTACGACCTACCGCAGATAAAAAAACAGGATTTTTACCTTTAGAGCCTGTTGTAGAGCCGGTAAAGGCCAAATCGAAACCGATTTCCCCGCCACCTCCACCCCCCACAGATCAGACTTCTGAACCAGAAAACTCGACAGAAACTGCACCCGATACAGAAATTAGTGGCGAAAATAGTTCCGGTTCCCCAACAGATATCCCCGGAGTCGCCAGCCCAGATACTTACCAACTAACTTGGCGCGACACCGGGCGCGCGAAAAGCCCGCGCCCGCTCAAACGGCTGAAGTTGCTGGAGTTTCGGCTGCAAGCCGTTGCAAGTGCGATCGCCCTATTTTTCCTAGCCCGGTTTATCCTGCAATTCCTGCTGACAAACACTAATTCTCTGTTGGTTCAGCTTTACATATTCACTAGACTGCCTATTTTCGCGCCGATTCAGCTTTTTTACCGCGATCCAACTCCGTTTGTTCAGATGGTTTTTGGATTGCTTTTGGCCTCCTCTCCGTGGCTGATAGACGCGCTGCTGAAACTGTTTTGCGGCATCGAAACCCTGCGCGGGTCGGTTTTATCGAAGCACAGCAAGGAAGCTAGTCGGGTACTGCGAAGCTTTTGTACGAAGCAAAATATGCCGGTGCCGGTACTCAAACTCTTGCCGCTGAATGTTCCTGTAGCTTTCAGTTACGGCTGTTTGCCCCGTTTTGCTCGGATTGCTGTGAGTCGGGGGCTGTTGGAACAATTGACGGATGATGAAATTGCCACTATTTTCGCGCGGGAGTTGGGCCATATATCTCACTGGGATTTTGCGCCGATGTCGCTGGCGCTGCTGGTGATTCAGATTCCTTACTTGATTTATTGGCAGGTGGCGCATTGGCAAGAGCGGTTGTGTGATTTAATGACGATCGAGTTTTTGCGTTCTGCTGTTAAATTTGTGGCCGCTGCAATTTCTGCTACCTGTTACGGCATTTATAAGTTGTTGCGCTGGCCGATGTTGTGGCTGTCGCGCCGCAGAGTGTATTTTAGCGATCACACTGCTGCGGAAATTACGGGTAATCCTAACGGTTTGACGCGGGCACTGGGTAAAATGGCGATCGGCATTGCTGATAATATCGAACAGCAAAAACAAACTAGCTTTTTCCTCGAAAGTTTCGATCTATTGTTACCCGTAGGTGTTGGACAAGCTGTAACCCTTGGTTCTGCTGCATTACACGCGCCGCTAGAACAGATTTTGCTGTGGGATGTCAGCAATCGGGATCGCAATTGGTTGACGGTTAACCGCGCGCATCCTTTGCTGGGAGAGCGTTTGAAGCTTTTGGCTCTTTATGCTCAATTCTGGCAACTGGAGACAGAGTTAGATTTGGCAAACGCGGGAGTGCAAGAACAACCCAGGAAAGGAAAATTGTCTCCGTTTAAGTCAATAGTCGAATTTAAAGACTCAAAACTATTTTTACAGGGTGCGCCGTTTTTTGGAATTCCGATGAGTTTGGCGATAGTCGGGTTGCTTTGGCTGATTGGCGGGATTTTTTCGAGGACGAGTATTTGGCAGTTGGATTGGCTTTGGGGCGATCGATCGATTCTTTGGGGCTGTTTGCCGATCGGATTTAGCATCGGTACTTTGATGCGGATCAATTATTTCTTCCCGGATATTATACCGCGAGAAACCGCTTCGCCGAGTTTGCCGGAAATTTTGTCAAATCCCGATAGTTTGCCGCTGGATGCTGAACCGGTGCGGCTGGAAGGGCAACTTTTGGGTCGATCGGGTATGAGTAATTGGCTGGGACAAGATTTGATTTTGCAAACGGCGACGGGTTTGGTGAGGTTGCACTATGTTTCCAGGTTTGGCTACATTGGCTCTTTGTGGCCATTTTTGTTCAAAGAGACTACTCGCCCTAGCGATTTGATCGGAACATCTGTTGTGGCGACTGGTTGGCTGCGCCGGGGTGCTACTGTGGCGATCGACCTTGAAAGTCTCCGCAGTCAAGGAGGGAGAGTCAGTGACAGCGGACATCCGATTTGGTCTGCGATTTTGGCTTTTGCTGCTGCTATTTGGGGCGCATACATTATTATTCAGGGCCCAAGGTGAGACGATTTTAGATTTTAGATTTTGGATTTTAGATTGAAGAATGGGAAATGACTTACTGCATAAGGGTTTCGAGGTTGCCTACAATTGCATTTTTTACAGGTATGAGGAATAGTTATCAGATTGCCGCACTCGATCGCGCACAACGCGCAGCCCCAGATGAGTTTTGAGTTAAACAGCGGATGGGCGATGTTCTCCGTGCTGGTGGCGCAGCCTACTCTTCATTGGTGTCAACTTAAGCCTGAAACCATGTCAAAATCAGGGTTGTAGCCGAGTCTAGATCCCCCTAAATCCCTTAAGAAGGGGGACTTTGAGAAGACTCTTGTCCCCCCCTTCTTAACCCTCTTCTGTCACTTTCGGCATAAAATAATCCGGGATGCTTAGAGCATAAGACTTTTATCAAAAATCTTGATTTGGGCCATTCTGTTAGAAAATAAACGCTCAAATCCCCGCTCTATCTACAGTTAAAATTTGGCTCTCACTTTTATTTTCCCAGAGTGACAGAAGAGGGTTAAGGGGGGCTAGGGGGGATCTAGGGTTAATAGTCAAACAGCAGTCCGTGACAGGGTTTGACGTTAAGTTTTCCCGAAAGCCTACAGTCTTGTTCCTTCTTCCTTCGTAAAGAAAAGTTGCTTTTTTGCCAGCCCTCTGTTACATTAGTTTACAGGAATTGGATTGAACCAAACAGCGCGATAACTTTAGTTGGCTAAAATCCCATAAGGCATTGCGTAAAAATTGTCAACACCCCAACACAGCAAGTACAGCCAGCCGCTTGTCGGCTGTTTTTTTTTCTACCGCTATTTTTGCTGTGCGGGATGAATTCTCAAAAGTGATTGAGATGTGGTTTCCGTTAAATTCAGACTGAAATCTTCCTAAATAACTAGCTCTGTTACCAAGGCTGTGATACCTTTAAAGAATGCTCGGACTCTGCCGGGCCTGATTTAAGGGATACCGGGTAAATGAGTAGTTCTCAGCATTAGGAGCGAGATTAGGATCGAGGTAAGATTACTGGCTGAAAAAATGTTAGCCATTTTATCCATCACTGTATTAAACTGAATACTGGCATTCCGATCGCTTGCAATTGACATCCTTGGACATAAATTTCTAGACGGCGCTGGCTATAAACATTCTGAATCAAAACCGGAAGCAAGTAATACAGAATAGCCAATAGCCTAAACATTTGAGTGATGACTAAAAGTTTACACAACAACCTGAGATTTAAAAGCTCTCTGCATCGGCGGTTAAGTTCCGGCCTTATCAGAGTAAATCATCTTTTGGTTCTAAAAGGTGGGGGGATCTGTCAAGGTTGGTGGGAGGAATGCGCCAATTCTCGGGTTATGTGGTGTTTGCCTGAAGTACATATTCAGTTGACTTCAGGTAATTCTGTTCGAGCAAATTAATTAAAACCCAAGTCGGGAGGAAATTTTCATGTCTATTCGTCTTTATGTTGGCAATCTACCGAAGGAACTCGATCGCCTAGAATTGCAAGAAGTTTTTGCACCAGAGGGCGAATCTGTTACCACCAAGGTAATTACAGACCGCAAAACAGGAAAATGCAGAGGATTCGGTTTTGTGACGGTGCTAACCGATGAACAAGCCGACCAAGTTATTGAGAAATATAACGGCTTGATGTTCAAAGAAAACCCGCTGAAAATAGAGAAGGCATTGCCTCGCTCTAAGGGTAAATCTGAGAAGGGCGAAGACGATCAGCAGCAGTCGCCGCAGTCACCGCAGTTGGTGTCGTCATCGGCGTCTGTGCCTATGCCTGTGCCTGCGCCGCAGCAACAGCAGCGCTCTGCTTCGGCTCCTCCTACCCAAGGTGGAGGCGGTTCCAGCAAAAGCAATCGCCGTCGGGGTGACAACAACAAGTCTCGCCGCAATCAGTCAGCAACAACGGTGTCGAGCGCTGATTCCGGCTCGGTGCAGCCAGATCCGCGCTGGGCGAGTGCTCTGGAAGAACTCAAGCAAAGATTGGTGGAAGCTCAGACTACTAATTAGTCGAAAATGGCGGCTAATTGCTGCTGCCTCTCGACTGTGGTTGACTGAATGTATCTGGAAGTGCGATCGAGAATCGGTCAAAAAACCCTGTTCTCGATCGCACTCTTTTATAGTAAAAAACCTCTAATATCTAGCAGTGCGGTAAAATAAGCGCGATCGGGCAAGTAATGAAAACTCAAGTCCTGACTACCAACCAGTTAGATTTTGGTCGATCGACCCAACACGATGTCATATCGTTTCCGGTTGCATCGGAATAATAAAATCGAGTCAACAGTTAACACTCAACCATTCAGTTTTTCGACCCGCCCCTCAACAGTCAACCTTCAACAGTCAACAATTCCGGAGGAGTAACCGGAATTGATCTCATATCCTGAGAATGGTTGGCAAAAAAACCCGGTTTCTCTAAAAATATAGGGTTGAGCAGCGAGACATCTAGAAAGAAACCAGGTTTTTAGCCCGTATAAACAAGTCATTTTTATTCTATCGGCCCGAATTCGATGGTCTCAATAAACTCAAAAATCTTGTTCATAATTCCCTCAACTTCAGACTCCAGGGAATCCAATTCATCCCCCTCCTGATAAATGCGCTGACAGCTTACCGTGTAGCAAAAATCGTCAGCAATAAAAGCCATAAGTCCCCGGTAAGCATCCAACCGAGTCAGAGGGCCATCGTTTTCTTGCACGCTGATAGTTGCACCCGCAGGCAAATCTAAAACCACGAAATAAGCTTCTTCATCTTCTAAATATTCTGTGTGGAGTAACTTAGAATTGGCAACATTAGCAAGAATTGCCTGAGAAACAAAATTGTCGAGAAAAGACTTGAGATAACCTTCCTCGCCAACCGACTCGATTGTTTCTTCAACTTCACCAGCAACAGGGAAATAATCAATTTTCAGCAAAACTCCAAAGTCGTCAGAAAATGCGACACAGCCTTCTTGCTCATCAATTTTACCGCCTCGTTCCTCGTCAACTGGAATGGGAACGCTAAAATTGCCTTCCGGAGATACGTACCATGCCGCATCGAAATCAGACTCTTCGCCCTCTACTTCCGAGTAAGCAGCAGTTACATCCTCAATAATTTCTGCTGCCTCCTCATCTTCCACACCTAATGCTTGCTGGAATTCTTGGAGAAAAGCCTCGTGCTTCTCAGATATTTCGCCATCTGCGACAAACATTGCTGCGGTTATGGCAAAAGTATCCAAAACTAACTCATCTGGCATAGATTGCCAAGCAGTATTAAATAATGCTCCTAAACCATCTTGGGCCACAATACCGGCGAGTCTTTGAAACATTGCTGACATATCATCTTCCGAGTATTCAGCAAATATTTCTGATTCCCAAAGTATGCTTTCTAAGATATCCGCATCCGTGTCAGGGGAATTTGCCTCTGCTGCCACAAATGCTACCGCTGCTACGGATTCTTCTAAAGTCAAGCTTGCTTCGGATTGGTCTTCTGAATTGAATATTTTATCAAACTTGGCCACAGGTTTTGCCCCGCTAGTGTTTAGTTTTGCTATTCATAGCAAATTTATGACATAAAAAGATAGTAGTCAATCGATTTTAGATTTTAGATTTTAGATTTTAGATTTTAGAATTGAAGCATTGACTTGCGCGAGATAAATTCGGGGGCTCCTTTATCGGATACAGGTTTTTTATTTCTGGGTCCTGAGTCTGCTTTCGGAATGAATTCGGGGGCTTGTATCCTGGATGCTTTCGGTCAGGGATACTCTGGGCGCCGGACACCGGGCCGTGTTGTTTCCCTACAGATATCGCACCCGACACGGCGCTGTGCCGTTTCCCTGGCGATATCGCCTATTACCAAGGACTGCCAATTATGGTGAATCCGGCCCAAAACTTCGGGTGAGAGAAATCTGCATTTGCTACTTTTGTAACTTGATTAATGTCGATCGCGCCTTGAGTTCCCCGCAATTGACCGTCTTTTACTACAATTTGTTTGTGAATCATTGCCAGTTGAGCTTTTCTGAGCGCTTCAGCTTTAATGTTTTCCGATCGCAAATTGCCATAAAACTCGGTCATCAACGCCAAAGTGCCGATATCCTTAACTTTCCACAAACTCGCTAGCGCTGATTTGACACCACTGCGGACGGCCAGTCCAGCAAATCCCATTTCTGCTGTATTATCCCCGATCGCAGTTTGGCACGCACTCAACACTAATAATTCTACTTGTCGGCGATCGTACCACTTCGCCGATCTAAATTCATCCAGCGCCAAAGAACGGTTCCACAAATGAATCTCAGCTTCCTTGCGTCCGTTTTGATTTTGCGGAAAGCTAGCGTGAGTAGCAAAGTGAACAATGTCAAATGCCTGTTGCTGTCGCTGTTTGCTGAGATTGTTTAGAGTAAAGTTCTGGTTGAGAAAAGACCGTCCCCGCCACAAGGGCAATTCAGCAGTAGGATTGAGAAAACTTTCATTTCTGCTCGATCCCGCTTGATTTTTCCTGTCGCTTCTGGTACCGGCGATCACAGATAATTCGATCGGCACCGCAGGCAAAGGATCTTGATCGGTGTGTGGAAATTCGGAAGCACCCATCGCTAAAACTTGAGCGTTTTTCAAACTTTTATACTTTGTGTTACTCAGGCTGACACTGGGAATTGAGCCTAGACTGTACTTTTCTACTAAAAACTGCTTGCCGTCGTGCAAACCTGCTAGCGGTAGTTGGCGCAAACCGGCATCAAAGGAAAACACTAGCGTATCTATATTTAATGCTTCTAAATTTGAACTAATCGGCGCAATTAACCACTGGTAAAGTTGCTCAGCTATTGGCAAATATTCTTCACTTTGCGAATCATTCGATTGACCCAAATAGCGATGAAATTCTGCCACTTTTTCCAGCAAAACTGCGCTACTGACCGGAATATTTTTGATAATCGGAGGGCCGTCTGGAACTACTAACACTAAAGATAATTCTTCGAGACGGACGATCGCGTAAACAATTACAGCTTGCTTCCCGGTTTCTTCCTTAATTGTTTTCAGAGTTTCTCTCACATATTGAAAATTAACTTGTTGATCCGTGAAATTTTCCCCATAATAATTTTCATAGTCTTGTTCAAAGAGTTGGTCAATTAGAGCAACAGCATCGTTAGCATTGCCTTGGTCTAAAGTTTGTTCGACGAGCAACCTGCTAATTTGTGAGGGAAAGAGATTTGGGATATCTGCAGGTGGGGGATTTTCTGCGAGCGGAGGGGGAGTGGGAGTTTGTGCGGGAATTGGCGCTGGTGTGGGGGCAGGAGTTGGAGTTGGTGCTGGAGTTAATGCGGGCGCTGGAGTTGGTGCGGGTACTGGATTAACGGGAGGTGATTCTATTTGCGGCAGAGAGATTTGGGGAATATTTGCCAACCAATTAGTAGGGTTTTCAGCAGGTTGTTCTGGAGGAGGCGTCTCGGCAGGAGGGAGATTTAAGACTATATATCCGTCGGGTTGTTCGGTGGAAGAAGCGCCAAGCTGCGGCGGGTTTTCTGGAGGGTTTTCTGAAGCTGGGATAAAGGTAATATTGGGTGTTTCAACGGGCGGTATGTCGATCGATATTTGTCGATTATTTTCTAGTTGGAAGCCAACTCTGGTATTTCCAGTTTCAGGATTTTGCTCGAAAGAAGTTTCCGCACCCAATAGACCTCTTGCGAAAGTCTCAGACGAGCGCTAGTTTGTCTTCAAAAAAAGTTCATAATTATAAATACCAGCGA